>JBEDFG010000001.1:0-34811 GCA_041175285.1 Bacteroidota bacterium
TATGTACAATTTTGGAAGTCCAGTTGGGAAGGTTTTGAATCGCGCGATGCAGCGGTGCGACTTTCATGAAATTTGGCCGTGCGCCGACTACCTGAATTACTTTCATTTACTAAACTTTGGGTGGTATAATGGGGGCAAAGATAAGGAAAATGAGGTAAGATGTAAGAGGTAAGAAGTAAGAACTCGGTATTAGAGAATGCATGTTTTTTGACTGACTACTGGCTACTTACTACTGCCGACTGTCGATCGCAAACCTAAAAGCCTCCATATAATTCCCTAGCACCGTATGAATATTGATTTCCTTTTCGATGATTTCTCGTGAGCGTTTCCCCATGACTTCAATTTGTGCAGGGTCTATAAATAATTTCTCAATGACGGAAGTCAAACTAGCCACAGATCCAGACTCGAAAAAATGGCCGTTATATCCTTCGCGAACTAAACGCTTTTCGGTTCCATCAGCTACGGAGCAAACCACCGGTTTCGAGAAACACATCGCCTCATTAATGGATAAGCCTCCCATGCCGGCTAAGACGTAGATGCCCGATTCGCAGGTAATTTTGCCTAATTCTTTGGGGTCATAAATCCCCCCATGGAATTGGATGAAATCGTAACCTGACGCTTGCTCTTTTAAGTTGGCCAATTCAGGTCCATCTCCCACGATACTCAGTTCAGTCTGGGGATATTTCGCCCGCAATGCTTTGGTCGCCTCCATCAATACATCCACTTGCTTCCATTTCACCAATCGTCCGATGTGCAACAATCGAAAAGGATTAGCTTGGACGTCTTTTAGTTCATTGGCCGTGGCCAATAAAGCATCTGTATCCGGAGAATTTGCTGTTACAAAAACTTTTTCTCCCGGTACACCATAGGATGCGTGCATCGCAACGGCCTCATCTAAATAATTGATGTGAGCATCGACTAGATTGCTAAATAAGCGACGCGTTTCACGCACGATCATGAACTTGATTTTTGCCAGAATCGATTTGTTTTTTTGATGCGCTTGATTATTCTCTGTTACACCACCACCTTGTAAATAGTACGAAATAGCCTCGTTATAATGGGGAACTTGAAATGGGATCTCCTTGGAAACAAGCGCCACCTTATTTCGGCGTAGGAAATTATACCAACCAGGATAAAAGACAAACGCAGCTTGATATGGCCAATTGACCATTAAAACATCCGGTTTCTCCTGCAAAATCAATTCTTTCAACCCACGGAAAAATTTCTTCCCATAATAGGTTGTGTATTCTTCTTGGTAAAACACCTTGAACTCAATGCCATCTTTACTCTCAAAAACACCTGCTCCCAAAGTCGCTCCCTTACTCGCAGGGACCACCACACAAACCTCGACACCCATTTCGCGCTGCAGTTTGTTTAAGACCAAATTGTAATAATGCGGTAACCCTCCCGCTAATGACATCAACTTCATTTGCTCAATTTACTTTTAATCAAGGCCGATAAATCGGGAGATAAATCCAGTGCCCAACCAGCTACTAAAAATAAAATTCCAACCGCTGTTGAGCGAACTCCTAAATTTATGATCCAGGCCACCCAATCTCCATTTCCTAAAACGGGAATAAACGACACCACATACCAAACCCCAATACTCAATAGGACGATCCAAGCTGTTTTCCATTCAAAGGGTTGCAATCCCATTTTGGCCCACAAGAAAAAATACTTGATGGCATTATAACCTGCCAGCGCAATTAATGAAGCGAGTGCCGCTCCATTATACGAATACAATGGGATAAAAATTAAGTTGCCCACCACAATTCCCACCGCCAAAATCACATAAAATAATAGATCATAGCGGTAGTATTTGGAGTTAATCAAGATCTCCGAATTTAAGCCCGTACCCATGTCAATAATTTTTGAGATGCCGACCATAAGAACGACCCAACGGCCCGCCTCGTAAATTTCATGGCGCGGGATAATTTGGTAAATGAAATCCAAATTGCACCAAATAAGCAAAAACAAAAAGCAGCCCACTAAGAGTAAATTGAGCGATGATTTTTTATAGATATCTTCGATCTGACTAGTATCATTACGCTTCCAGGCTTGAGCCAATAAAGGCGTGCTGATCGCCGCAATGACGTTGCGAGGAATCGCAATCATCAAACCCATGCGGGAATTTATATCAAAAATGGCCGTCGTTCCTAAGCCACCGGTATAGGCTGGCAACATAATTTTTTCCACATGTTGAATCAATGTGAAACTTGCTCCGGCTAAAATTACCCAGCCACCATAAGCTACCATTTCCTTGAAGATCGGTTGGCGTACAAACGCGAAATCCAATTTGGTATAAAAGCGCTTGAGTTGCTTGATGTATAATAATAAAGCAATAACAGCAACTAAGTAAGAGGCGGTAATGCCTTGGACCAATTGGTCAAAATTTAAATATCCTAATCCAAATCCCAAGATCAAACATGCATTGGCAACCCGCAAATACAATTCACGAATAATAGCGGGGACAACGATACGAAGATGCACGCGTGCATATGATTCGAGCACCGACATATATAGAAAACTGCCTGTCAGCGGAATGATGTAATAAAAGTATTGGGGCAACAGCGGGGAGTTGGTGGCATAAATGGCATTAAATGTGCCTCGCAAGGCAATATATCCGAAGGTAAATAAGCCCCAGCCAACCAAAGGTGAGATCAATAAAAACGAGAAAAATCCACGATGTTCATTCGATGGATCATCAAAATGTGGGAAAAATCGGACCGCGATGTGTGGAATTCCGAGCTGCGTAAAAGAAGCAAAAATGAGCGGAATGCTGACTAAGGCGCCTGCGATTAAACCTACTTCCGACTGACTTAAAAATTGGTTATAAAGAAAGATGACATTGAACGTCCCAATCGCCGTACCTAAATAGGTGACGATGGAGGCTTTAAGACTTTGCCGAATGACGATTCCCATGCATGATTTTAATAAGCTACAAAACTACAAATTTTACGACACTTTTGATTTTTTGGCTGAGCTTAACCACATCATAGTTCATTTCGATGTGTTTTCGAGCCGACACCCCCATTTTCTTCCGAGGACCTTCGTTTTGAGCTAAGAAAATACAAGCTTCCGCCATTCCCTGAACATCATGTTCATCGGTTAGTAATCCCGTCTCGCCTTCAATTACGGCATCTGGTATACCGGCATGACGTGTCGAAACAGTTGGCAATCCACATGCGGCGGCTTCTAAAATCGCAACGGGAGTTCCTTCGGAATCACCTGCTTTCGTAATGATGGAATGTTGTACAAACACATCTGCCGCTTGTAAATAAGGCAAATATTCAGCCTGCGACATGGCGCCTAAAAATTCTACATTTTCTGATAATCCTTTTTCCCGAACAAACGCCTTGGCTTCTTCCCACATGGGGCCATCTCCTACCATTTGCAGACGCGCTTTGGGAAATTGTTGGCATACGATTTCAAACGCCCGCAACGAATAGATGGGTCCTTTTTTTTCTGCAAATCTGGCCACTGAAATAAAAGTAAACCGGTCCGATTTATTATCTGTAGGATTGAAAATGGATAAATCTACGCCGCACGGAATGACATGTAAATTCGTCAAAGGTCCTGCGATCGCCTCTAAATTGGCCCGCATCGATGCGGCAACGACAATCACCGCTTGGGCATTGGGCAGCATCGCAGCGTAGTCGGCACGGTACGTATCCAACGTCTTTTTCTCATTCGCATCAAAACCTAAAAAGACAATCGAATAGGGAATTCCTAGTTCGAGACATGCTTCGTAGATATTACTTCCTAACGGACCATAATTGGCCAAAAAGGCATCGATTTGATTCGCGCGTAAAAATCTTTTGAGGTAGTGCTGATAGATTTTCCGATAAAGCCTGGGTACTAGATTTCTTAAACTACCCCGAACAGCCAAATGTGAAAGTGGGAAGGGATAAATGGATTTACCGCTGTAGGTTTGGTTGGGTAACCAGCCTTCGTAAAGAACTTCCACAGGTTGCAATTGCTTGATTTGCTCGTCGATAAACGTCTCGGAATAGGAGTGGAAATTCGATCGGGCAATAAGCAAATTCATATGTCTGGGGGTATTTTCTACGAAATTACCCTATTTTTGCTTTACATACTGAGGTCATGGATAAAATTCTACTTGTAGGCGGTGCTGGTTTCTTAGGCTATAATTTGCTCGATTTTGTACAAAAACAATCGGTGGATGCGCCTGAGATCGTTGTCCTTTCCCAAGAAATCCCAGAATCTTCGATCCAATTTCCCAATGTGATTTTTGTTGCGGGTGATTATTCAGATACCAATTTACTCCGACATTTGTTTGAAAAACATCAATTTACACATGTTTTTCATTTTGCGAGCTCCATTATTCCTGCGTTATCCACGCAGAATATTCAGGCCGATGTAGAGACAAATTTATTACCTACGATTGGATTGATGGAGGTGATGAAGGCCTTTGGTTGTACGCAAATTGTTTACTTATCCTCCGGAGGTGCGGTATATGGGAATGAGGAGCCGAGTCATAAAAAAGAGGATCAAGCGTGCCAGCCAATCAGTTCTTATGGTATTATTAAATTGGCCGTTGAACATTACATTCGATTATACGCCCATCTATATCAAATCGATTATTTGATATTACGTTTATCTAACCCATTTGGTTTACATCACAGATCCGACACGCAAGGAGTAATTAACATTGCGATACGCAAGGCCTTGAAGGGGGAGACATTTGTGGTTTGGGGAGACGGAAGTCAGGCGAAAGATTATTTGTTTGCGGAGGATATTGCGAAAGCCATTCTTCAACTGATGAATACTCAGGTGAAAAATCAAACCATTAATATTGGTTCAGGCCAAACGCTTTCCTTAGTTCAAATTATCGAATTGGTCAAACAACGCATTCCGCATTTTCAGGTGGAATTTGTGGAGGCGATGCCAACGGATGTCCAACAGGTAAGTTTGGATATTAGTAAGTTGAACTCAATGATTCCATTTACGCTTTGTCCTTTGACTGATGCCATTGAAAAAACATTTGCTTACGAAAAAGCTAGACTTTCTTCGCTACGAGAATAAAGGTACATGCATCTTCATTGCGCGATTTTGATCCAATAATCTTATCAAAAAAGATAATGAGCGGTTGCATGATGATGGATAAAACAGGTCGAGCAAATTTAGGAAGCTTGAAAAGGATACCATCCTGAAACAATTGTAAGCCCATCGACGAACGACCTAAAATTCCCTCAAAATATACGACTTCAAATCCGGCTTCTTGCACGACTTTTTTAAGACCAGTCGATGTCCACCGCCAAAAATCGGTCGGATCCGGATGAAACATCCAATAACCATGTGTCGATAAAATCAAGTTGCCGTCCTTTGCTAAAATACGGTGTGCCTCTTTTAAATACGCTTTGGGGTCTTCTACGTGTTCGAGTACCTGGGTAGATAATACAAATCCAACCGTGGCATCAGGCATATCAATGACGCCTTTTGGATCCACAGTTACATCTGCTTTCGTGTTATAGGCTAAGTCTAATCCGATATACTGCTCCACAAATGGGGCGAATAAAGGTTCGTAGGGTTTATTTCCACAACCGTAGTCGGCAATCAACTGATGTGGCGAATGTCTCACATACAAGCTGATGACACGTTCCAGTTGCTTGCGAAGTTGGTGCAAGTAATAATAGCGGGCGGACATGCGTCCCCAGATTTTGGGATAAAGGCGTTCGATGCCTGCTTCTCTACTTTCCATACGCAGTTACAAGTCTTTTTTGTTCTTCGATCGAGTTTTTGTATTCGACAAATTCAGCGGCTTTTTTGGCAAAATGGAAGGCTTTGCTTCTGTTACCTTTTCTGTTTTCAAGGCGTGCAATACCCATCAGAGCTAAACCATGAATATCTTTGGTGAATCGTTCTTCCCAGGGATGTTGCATTGCTTTCCCATAATAAGCTTCTGCCACGATATATCTTTTCTTTTCAAATTCCTCGCGCATGCCTCGAAATACGTGTGCCGCTCCCATCATGTAGGGAGATTTCGACTTTTCTAGTTTTAAAATAAATTCCTCTGCCGCCTCGTATTGGCCTGAAAGGGTTAATAATTCAGCTCGTTGTAAATTGAATAATTGGTTTTCTGGATATTTAGCTACAAGCATTTCTGAATAGGGTAGGCCCTTGCTCGGCGTGCCTTCATATTTATTGTAGACGTATGCCAAATAAAAGGTCGACTCATTCTTCACAAATACGGATTTACGAATCGCAGCGTCCAACTGAGCTAATCCAATACGCTTATTGCCATCTTCGAAGAAGACCATAAACGGGCGAATGGCGGCATGTAATTCGGGGTAAACGATGCGATAGTAATTATAGATACCCGCAGAATACAAGAATTCTGGTTGGCGTTCCGTATTCCGCAATCCTATTTTTAAATGCGAATATGCCTTCCGTGTGTAGTTGACTGCCTTCACATAATTTTGATAATCATTTTCGTAGGCAGCTAAAAAACCCAATGAGGAAATACAGAAAAATACAGATTCCTGATCATTCGGGTTACGTTCGTAGGCCTCAGAGGCTAATTGATATGTCAGTTCTAAAAATGCCAAATAGGCTCTGCTCTGTGCGGGATGGTCTTTTAAAGGGAAATATTGTTTTTCAAACTGCATGGCTGAAAGTAAATATCCGGCGGGATGTTTGGGATATTTAGCTTTGATGGCATTGAAATCATCCATGGATTCCTTGAAGTCGTAGGCATATAAATGGTCTAATCCCTGTGAAATAAGTGCCTTAGCCTGAGGGTCTTGCAGAATCTGGCTGAAGCTAGGTAGGGTGATTAGAAGAAAAATGCCAACGAGCAGTTTGCGCATAGTTAAAAATTGAATTGTAAAAATAGGGAAGCTCTGTGGTTTTTGGGCCTAATTATTTACTTTTGTTTCTATTTCTTTTTTCCCACACTCCATGATTTCATACGAACAATTTACGCTTGCAAATGGTCTTCAGGTGATCGTTCATGAGGATCCGACGACCACATTGGCAGTGATGGATGTGATCTATGATGTGGGATCTCGCGATGAAGAGTCGAATCTGACGGGCTTTGCGCATTTATTTGAACATTTGATGTTTGGGGGATCTGAAAATATCCCGAATTATGATACGCCTTTGCAACGGGTGGGTGGTGAAAACAATGCATTTACGACTCCTGATCTGACTAATTACTATATCTCAGTTCCTAGTCAAAATCTGGAAACAGCTTTTTGGTTGGAGTCAGATCGCATGAAGCAATTGGCATTTAATCCAGAATCACTGGAGGTTCAGCGAAAAGTGGTGATTGAAGAATTTAAGCAACGCTACCTAAATCAGCCTTATGGGGATTTGTGGTTGAAGTTTCGTCCATTAATTTATCAAGTACATCCATACCGCTGGGCAACGATCGGAGCAGATATTAAACACATTGAGGAGGCAACCTTAGAAGATGTGAAAGCATTTTTTGCTCGGTATTATGTTCCGGCTAATGCCATTTTAGTTGTTGCCGGAAAAGTCAAAGTTGATGAAGTTAAGGCGCTTGCTCAGAAGTGGTTCGAGCCAATTCCGGGCGGCCAAAAGCCGGAGCGTCATCGCCAACAAGAACCGGTTCAACAGGAAGATCGACGCATGGAGATTACGGCAGATGTGCCTGCTGATCGTATTTATAGAGCCTACCCAGTTCCTGGGCGCTATGATTCCGGGTTTTATGCGGTTGATTTAATGAGTGATTTATTAGGTCGAAATGAATCTTCGTTTCTTTATGTGCATTTAGTTCAAGATGCGCGCATTTTTGATTCACTGAGTGCACATCAAACGGGTTCACTGGATCCAGGATTGCTCATCATTCAAGGACAGGTTGCGGAAGGAATTACCTTACAGGATGCTGAAAAAGCGTTGGATGAAGCTTTAGATAACTTTGTTCGTACGGGAATTCAGGAGGAGGATTTGCAGCGTGTAAAAAATCAAGCGGAGGCGTCTTTGGTTTTTGGGGAGGTGGAAGTATTGAATAGAGCTATGAATTTAGCTATGGCGGCGAATGCAGGAAATGTGGATTTTGTGAACAAGGAGGCGGAACAAATCGCTTCGGTGCCATTAAAAGATTTACAATATTGGGCTGAGCATTTATTTGTTCAGGGCAAAAAGAATACATTGCTTTATCGTAAACAATCGTAGCATGAAAATCAGGGTAGGTCAAGGGTATGATGTCCACAAATGGGTGGAAGGTCGCCCGTTCATTTTAGGAGGTGTAGAGATTCCAAGTGATTTTGGTCCTTTGGGGCATTCGGATGCAGATTTAGTTTGTCATGCCTTGTGTGATGCACTTTTAGGTGCTGCGAATATGCGTAATATTGGCTATCATTTTTCGGATACTGATCCAATGTGGAAGGGAGTAGCTTCTACACTCTTGTTGAAAAAAGTGATGGAAATGATCCGTGACAAAGGTTGGGAAGTGGGTAATGTGGATGTGACTGTGGTGTTAGATCGTCCCAAACTAAACCCGCACATTCCGTCGATTAAAGAAAATTTGGCAGTTGTGATGGGAATAGATGTGGATCAAATATCGGTGAAGGCAACAACATCGGAAGGATTGGGATTTGTAGGAAGAGCTGAAGGTATTTCTGCGATGGCAGTCGCATTAATTCAAGGATAGAATATGATAATTGATTTAGAAGCGGAACGTCTGGAGATTTTAAAGCGCTATCGCAAGCTTTTGCGTACGGCTAAACCGTACTTGAAAGATGACGATGCGAAAGAAATCAAGAAAGCCTTTTTAATGTCGGCCGAAGCCCACAAGGAAATGCGCCGCAAATCAGGGGAGCCTTATATTTACCATCCATTGGCAGTCGCTCAGATTTGCGTGGAGGAAATCGGGCTAGGTACTACTTCGATTATTGCTGCTTTATTACATGATGTTGTCGAAGATACGAATACCACATTAATCGAAATTGAAAAGCTTTTCAATCCTAAGATTGCTCAAATCATTGACGGCTTAACGAAGATTGCGGGAACATTTGAGTATGGTACATCCCAGCAAGCGGAAAATTTCCGTAAGATGTTATTGACGCTTTCGGATGACATTCGCGTGATTTTAATCAAGTTGGCCGATCGTCTACACAACATGCGTACGTTAGAAAGTATGGCCAAAGAGAAGCAATTAAAAATTGCCTCGGAGACTATTTACTTGTATGCTCCCTTAGCTCACCGACTAGGCCTAAACGCCATTAAGACAGAGTTGGAGGATTTGGGACTGAAGTTTACGGAGACGGAAGCTTATAAGGATATTGCCCATAAGTTGATGGAGAATAAGCAAAATCGCGAGAATTTCGTAGAGCAGTTTATTCGTCCAATCAAGAAATCTTTGGATGAGCGTGGAATGAAATATACGATAAAGGGTCGTCCTAAATCGATTTATTCCATTTACAATAAGATTAAAAAGTCGAATACCCCTTTCGAGAAAATTTATGATTTGTTCGCGATTCGCGTGGTATTGGATGTTCCCTTGGAACGTGAAAAAGGAGAATGTTGGGAAGTATATAGTATCGTAACGGATCATTACCGTCCGAATCCAAGTCGTTTAAAGGACTGGGTATCTACCCCGAAATCAAATGGTTATGAATCCCTTCACACGACGGTGATGAGTATGCCATTCGGTAATGATAAGGAGGGACGCTGGGTCGAGGTTCAAATCCGAACCAAGCGGATGGATGAAATTGCAGAAAAAGGGGTTGCGGCCCATTTTAAATATAAGGGGACAGATACGCGTACTTCGCAGGCTTTTGAATCATGGTTAAGTCAGGTGCGAGAGGCGCTCGAAATGAATGACAAAAGCCAGTCGGCAGTCGAACTTGTCGACGATATCAAAAACTCCTTATACAATGAGGAGGTATTTGTCTTTACGCCTAAAGGTAAATTGGTCGTTTTGCAATCGGGAGCAACAGCTTTGGATTTTGCATTTGAGATTCACTCGGAAGTGGGGGGGCATTGCATTGGAGCCAAAGTGGGAGGTAAACTGGTGCCGCTTTCCCATAAATTGGCCAATGGAGATCAGCTCGAAATCTTAACGTCTTCGAAGCAGAAGCCGTCGGAAGATTGGTTGCGGATTGTGACGACGACCAAGGCGAAGGCTCGAATTAAGGAATTTATCAAGGAGGAAAATAAGACCTATCTGATTACGGGACGCGATCTGGTGGAGCATCGCCTGAAGCATTTGGGTTATCCGAATTTGACTTTGGAAATCACGAATCAATTGCGCGCTTATTTCAATGCGAAGGATGCCAATGATTTGTTTTACCGTTTTGGCAAGAATTACATTTCGGTAGACCAACTGAAACATTGGAAGTTGGACAAAGAAATGCATGAGCGAAAGCAGGCAGAAAAGTCGATTCAGTCACCGATCACTGATGCGAAGACGTTTAAGAGTGGGATGCGTCAGGTAGAGAAGGATCGCAAGGATTCGGATATGTTGCTGATTGGGGAGGATATGGATAAGGTGGATTATACCTTGGCAAAATGCTGTAATCCCATTTCAGGTGACGAGGTTTTTGGTTTTGTAACGATTAATGAGGGGATTAAAATTCACCGGACGACATGTCCAAATTCGACTGAGTTATTGTCGAGACATGGTGATCGGGTGATTAAGGCGCAGTGGACTAGTCAGATTCAGATGTCGTTTGTTGTGGAGTTAACGATTCGTGGAATCGACCGGGTGGGATTAGTCAATGATGTGACACGTGTGATTTCGGATGAGTTAAAGGTGAATATTACGGCATTAACGATTGGGGTGAAAGATGGCTTGTTTGAGGGTAAGATTTCGTTGATGATTAATGATACGGCCCACTTGGAAAGTTTAGTGACGGAGCTGGAAATGGTTTCGGGTGTGATTGAAGTAGCACGCGAAGATTAGTAGCTTTTTTCCCTTTTTTTTCCTTATTTTACAATGTTTTTTTTCAATAATGTCCGCAGAAATAGAGAAGTTCGATTCGGTTAAAAAGATTTTCACAGCTTACTTGGAAAACAAGGGTTTGCGGAAGACTCCGGAGCGCTTTGCAATTTTGGAAGAGATCTATTTGCGGGATGATCATTTTGATGTGGAGGAGTTATATATCTCCATGAAAAACAAGAAATATCAAGTTTCGCGGGCAACGGTTTACAATACCTTAGATGTGTTGGTTGAATGTGATTTGGTTGCTAAACATCAGTTTGGTCGTAATCAAGCACAATTCGAAAAGTCCTATGGCCGCCGTCAGCACGATCATTTAATTTGCACTGATTGCCACAAAGTGACTGAATTTTGTGACCCTCGGGTTCAAACGATTCAAAGTTTGGTGGGAGAGATGTTGCATTTCAATGTTATGCACCACTCGTTGATTTTTTATGGATCATGCACGAAGAAACAATGTGAGTTTCGGGATCAGTTCCAAGCGCGTTCTCAAGAATAATTTTATCATATAGATTACAATTTTATGGCAGTTGATGTATTATTAGGCTTACAGTGGGGTGATGAGGGTAAAGGAAAGATTGTGGATGTTTTAGCACCTCGTTACCAAGTGGTGGCACGTTTTCAAGGAGGTCCCAATGCAGGTCATACCCTTGAATTTGACGGGTTTAAGCATGTATTGCATCAAATTCCTTCTGGAATTTTCCGTCAGGAAGTTCAGAACATCATTGGAAATGGTGTGGTGTTAGATCCAATTATCTTCAAAAAGGAGATTGAAGGATTGGCGCATTTCAACTTGGATTTGCGTAAGAATTTAGAGATTTCGAAAAAGGCTTCGATCATTTTACCTACGCACCGTTTGCTAGATGCAGCCTACGAAAAGGCGAAAGGCGATGCGAAGATTGGTTCTACATTGAAGGGTATTGGGCCAACGTATACAGATAAAATTTCACGTCAAGGTTTGCGTGTTGGCGATATGATTTCACCTGATTTCTCAGTGAAATATAATGCCTTGGTTGACCGTCATAAGGCGATTTTGAATGTTTATAAATTTGAGTATGATTTAGCTGCTGCTGAGAAGGAATTTTTTGAGGCAGTTGCTTTCATGAAGGAATTCCATTTAGTGGATTCTGAATATTCGGTGAATCATGCGATTCAAGCAGGAAAGACAATTTTAGCTGAGGGAGCACAGGGTTCATTATTGGACGTTGACTTCGGATCCTATCCGTTTGTGACTTCTTCGAATACAATCACGGCTGGTGCTTGTACAGGTTTGGGTGTCGCTCCAAAGAATATTGGTGAGGTGTTTGGTATTTTTAAAGCCTATGCTACGCGTGTAGGATCGGGTCCATTCCCGACGGAATTAGAAGATGAGGTGGGTGAGCGTATGCGTCAAGAAGGTCGTGAATTTGGTTCAACAACTGGTCGGCCTCGTCGTTGCGGTTGGATCGATTTGCCAGCCTTAAAATATGCCATGATGATTAATGGGGTGACTCAATTGATCATGATGAAGGCGGATGTCTTGAATATTTTTGAGGAGATTCTGGTTTGTACGGGATATGAAATGCCGGACGGAAAAGTAACGGATCAAATTCCATTTGAGATTACAGATATCAAAGTAAAGCCAGTTTATGAAACGTTGAAAGGATGGAATTGCTCACTTGAAGGAATGCGTCGTTTTGAGGAATTGCCTGCTGAGCTTTCGGATTATATTAAATTTTTAGAGAAGCATTTAGATTTACCGATCAACTTTATTTCGACAGGCCCAGATCGTGAGGCTTGTGTGTTGCGCGGTTCACTAGCATAAACATGGATCAGGGAGTAGATTTGGCGGCCTTGTATGTGGATGATGTTATCTATTGGGTTCCTGCAGACCGACCGGTTGGTCAGGTTGAAGAGGCTCCAGTGGCAGTAGTCGATACGGCTTACATACCGCATGTATCTACACCTTGGTTGATTGTTGGCACTATTTCCGACATAGAAAAATCTCGTTTGTCCTTAATTTTTTCGGCTCCACCGATGGTGCTTCCGGCGACAGATTGGGCGGTGTTAGATCCGTCAGAAATTCAAGTCTCTTTAGCTGAATTTGTAGAAAAAACGAGTGCAACTCGCTACATTTTCTTAGGCGAACAGTCCTTGGCCGGTTTGCAATCGCAGGAAGTTGTCAGTTTAGGTGCAAGTAAAATTTATTATTTCCCGCGTTATATCTCCACCTTGACGGATGATGAGAAGCCATTGAAAATGGCGTTTTGGAATGCGTTAAAATCGTTATTGTAGAGACGCTTTTCTTAAATCTCCGAGAGGTTAAATCAGCTGAATTGAGAATCGGCGCAAAAGCGCCTCAAGCCTTGTCAATCCTGACCAGGCGGTTACAGACTGTACCTTGCCAAAGGTGCGACATCTTGATCAGTAAATTCTCCCGCTTCGTATTTGAAATGCCCTGCCATGGCAATCATGCCAGCATTATCGGTGCAGTACTGGAATGCGGGGATATAAACTTCCCATCCAGCTTCTGAGCCCATTTCTTGTAATCTTGAACGTAATCCGGAGTTAGCGGACACACCACCTGCAATAGCAATCTGTTTGCAATTTTTCTCTCTCATTGCCTTCTTGACTTTCTTCAAAAGCATATCGATGAGGGTCTTTTGAACCGATGCACAGATGTCGGCTTTATTCTCTTCGATAAAATTCGGATTCTTTTGCGTTTCCTTTTGTAAGAAATAGAGGATGGCAGTTTTGATGCCAGAGAATGAAAAGTTCAACCCAGGCATTTCACCCAGTGAGAAAGGGAATTTATCCGGATTACCTTCTTTGGCCAATTTGTCGATGAGCGGACCGCCTGGGTAAGGAAGTCCAATTAACTTAGCTGTCTTATCAAAGGCTTCGCCTACCGCATCATCTTGCGTTTCACCGATCACCTCCATATTCAAGGCGTCTTTTACCCAAACTAATTGGGTATGCCCCCCGCTAACCGTCAGGCAGAGAAATGGAAATTTCGGTTTTGGTTCTTCAATGAAATGCGCCAATACGTGCGCTTGCATGTGATTTACCTCGATCAATGGAATGTTTAAACTAAGTGCTAGTGCTTTAGAAAAAGAGGTGCCTACTAGGAGGGCACCTAACAAACCTGGCCCACGCGTAAATGCAATGGCATTCAGGTCATTTTTGTTTATATTTGCTTTTTGCAGGGCCTCTTGAACGACAGGAATGATCGCTTTTTGATGTTCTCTACTCGCTAATTCGGGAACAACTCCTCCCCATTCCGTATGAATCAATTGGGTGGAGATAATATTTGACTTCAATTCTCCGTTGACCATTACGGCAGCAGAGGTTTCGTCACATGAAGATTCGATAGCGAGTAAGACCATTGGACTGCAAAAATAGGGCAAAAAAAGTAAACATGGTAAAATACCTAAAGATCCTCGCTAAAACAGTCCTTTATGGATTGTTGGGATTCTTTTTGCTTGTTTTCACCTGTATTCTTCTCCTTCGCGCCCCAGCCAATCAAACGTTATTAGCACAATATTTTAGCCCTAAAATTGAAAAGGCTATCGGATATCCATTGACATTGCAAGGGATTCAAATCAAGTTTTTTGATGAGATTAGTTTAAAGGGTCTACGTGTCAAAGACCCTTGGGGTAAGGAAATGATTTACATCGAGAAGCTGGATATCAATTTCAGTATCTCTGATTTGTTTTTGCAAACCGGCAGACCTACGATGGATTATGCTCGTTTATATCAGCCCAAAGTGCATCTTATCCTCGAAAAAAAGAACGGTACGGTCAATCTAAATCATTTTATCGACCAGATTATTGCTTGGGTAAATCGCAGCAGTACAGGCCCCAAAACAGGTTCAAGTGTCTTTGTTATTAAAGAAGCAGAGGTAGTTGACGGTACATTTATTTTGGATGATGAGCAGGTTAAAAATACGGCAAGCCCCAAGCATTTTGACCTTTCACACTTTGAAATAGCACATATAAATTCGATCGTACATCAGTTTTATTCCAAAGGTGATACGATTGGTTTGCGCACCATTGGCTTTAATGCGATTGCTCCACAAACGAATTTGAGAATCAAGCGATTGGATACCCAGTTTATGATCTCCGACAAACAAATGCGTTTTGACCAGTTGGGTCTACGTGTCAACAACTCATGGATTAGCGATCGCTTTGTCGTGAATTATAAGAAAATCGATGATTTAACGCAGTGGATTACGCGAGCGAACATGCAGGCGCATTTAGTTAATTCACGTTTATCAAGTGAAGATGTAAGCAAATTTATTGAGGCCATGGAGCCTTATAAAGGTATGTACAAGCTAAATGGCTTGTTGGCCGGAACTGTCAACAACCTCAAGTTGCGCCAATTTGCCTTAGGTTTTGGTCGTAAAAGTATCTTACGTGGGGAGTTTGATTTTGTGGGATTGCCAAATTTAAATCGGACTCAGATGGACTTCAATATGAAGCAATCTGTGTTTATTCCAGAGGATTTAGCGGTCTTTATTTCGAAACCTGCGGCTGACAAAATGCGTATTTTGGGAGCCGTTTCTTTTGGTGGAAAATTCAAGGGGACCAATGTAAATTTTCAGACATCGGGTCAGCTAAATACGGGTTTGGGATACATGGAAGGAGATGTTCGAATGCATTTAAAGGATTCCATGGCATTTTCTGGGTATGACGGTTTTGTCAAATTGCGGAAATTCAAATTAGGTCGTTTATTGAATTTGGAAGATTATGTGGGGACCATTGATTTGGAAGCTAAATTAAAAGGTACAGGCTTTTCAAACCAGTCTGCCAATGTTGATTTTGATGGTCAAATTTCTGAGTTGTTTTTCAATCGGTATGGCTATAAGCGGGTAGCGTTAAAAGGCAATTTGCAGAAGCAGATGTTCAAAGGATCTGTGGCTGTGAAAGATTCACATTTAGTAGCTTCGATGACTGGAGAAATCAATTTGCGTCAAGCGAAACCTAGGTATCAGTTGGAAGGGATTGTGGATCGTGCCGACCTATCTTATTTGCACCTGACAGCGGATCCAATGCGGATAAAATCTAGATTTGATTTAGATGTAACCTTGCAGGATGTGGATGATTTGGATGGTCGGGCCGTGTTTCAAGATGTACTCGTTCAGATGCCTAAACAGCCAGATTTGGCAATGGATTTAGTCACCTTTGCAGCGGACACACGGGGTTTAAAAAAGAAATATCAATTGCGTTCTCCATTTGTTTCTTTTGAGCTGGCAGGTGATTTTGTGCCTACACGCATGCAAGGAGAATTGATTCAATTATGGGACGAATATCGGTTGTATTTCTTGAAAAATGAGGTGGAGCGGAATCGGTATTATGCGACCAAAGTACATGCAATTGAGCAAAAGTATTCAGCCGATTTTACGGTGATATGCCATCATATTGGTCCATTAATGGATCGCTTTTTTCCATCGGTAGATCTGGGTAGAAATACCGTACTATCTGGAAATATAACGAAGGGTCGCAATTTTTCTTTGAGTGTAGAAGCTTATCCTGACACCTTGGTATTAGGTGGGTATAAATTTTACCAATCTGTTTTTTCTTTTCAAAGTTCTAAATTTTTGGGTGGTCCCGAAGTTTCATCTAGCTTGATTTTCCAGTCTCGTAAGCAACAGTTGAATTTTTTAACGCCAACGGAAAATTTAAAATTAGATGCTTTGTGGGATCAGGATCGCATCAATTTTGGTTTAGATTTCAAACAACAGGGAGAGGATAATGCGGCACATTTTGGGGGTATCTGGAAATTTGAAAAGGATGGTTTGTCATTACGATTTAAGGATTCCTATGTACGAATTTTAGGGCAAGACTGGTCGATTGATCCGGAGAACCGGGTGTACATTCAAGGGCAATCGTTGAAGGCAGAACATGTGTTGATATCGAATCAAAAACAATCGATTGCGCTTCAGGGAAGTATTTCGACTGATTCAACTGAAGCGATTAAGTTGCGTGTTCGTAAGTTTCAATTGGGAACGTTGGGACCTTTGTTTGCGACCAAGGCGCAGGGGGTTATGAATGCGGAAATCAGCTTGCAAAATTGGTATCAAAATACACGGTTAGATTCCTGGTTATCCGTGGATTCCTTGCGATTGAATAAGTTTTATATGGGTAATTTTCAGGGTGTTGGGACGTATCAGGCCGACCAGCAGCTCATGGATTTAAACTACCATTTAAACCGATTAGGGGAATCGGTATTGTCTGTCAGCGGTACTTACAAACCATTTGTAGAGGAAAATAAACTTGATGTTCAGGTGGAATTGAATAAGACTAATTTGCAGATTTTAGAACCGTTTACCACGGGTGTATTTTCAGGTTTATTGGGTGAGGCATCAGGTAATTTACATGTAGGAGGAGGTATTAGTGACCCTGTTTTTGCAGGGAAAATTGCGGTCTTAGGTGGAAGGACAACCTTTGATTATTTAAAGACACAGATTGTATTTTCAGATACGGTACAGTTTCAGTCGCGCCAAATTAAGGGGGTCAATTGGTTATTAAAGGATCCGGAGGGAAATACGGCACGCTTGAATGCCACGTTAAATTTTCCGAAGGATAAGCCGTTTGAAATGAATTTGACGGCTGATTTAAATCGCTTTAAGTTGTTGAATACGCTTCGTGATTCGAAGTCATATTATTATGGAACGGGCTTTGCTACGGGACCGATGCGGATTTCGGGCACATTGGATAATCTGCTGATTTATGCCAATTTAAAAAGTGAACGAGGTACTCGTTTATTCATTCCATTGGATCGCGAACTGGAGGTCAAGGAAGAGGATTCATATGAGCTGCTAAGCGAATCCATTCAGTCGGAATTAGTTACGAATCAAAAGCAAATTAAGAATGCGTTGAAAGAGGATGGTATTACGATGGATTTGAATTTGAATTTAACTCCTGAGGCTTATGGAGAGGTTCAATTTGATCAAAAGAAAGGTGACATCATGCGGGTTTACGGGAACGGTGCGTTGAAGATGACCTTAGATAAAAAGGGTGATTTTAAGATGAATGGTGATTATTCAATTGACCAGGGAGATTATACATTTACACTTCAAAACCTGATCAATAAAAAGTTTGCGATTCAGCGAGGGTCTAAGATTTCTTGGACTGGAGATCCATTGGAGGGCAATGTAAATATCAAGGCGATTTATACTCAATATGCGTCGTTGTTCCCGATTCTTTTGGACACAACGAATAAGAGTAATTTACCTGAATTCAAACGTCGGTATCCAGTCGATGTGACAATTAATTTGAAAGATCGCTTGTTGGCCCCTTCCATTTCATTCGATATTGGCGTTCGTGATTATCCTAAAGATGTTCATTTGAACGGGGCAGTAACGGCATTTACAAATCGCATCAAAACAGATGAGCAGGAGCTGACGCGTCAGGTAAGTAACGTGTTGTTATTCGGTCAATTGGTATCACCTTATGGGGGAACTGGTGTTGCGATCGGAAATTTGGTGGGAAATGTGACGGAAATGTTGTCGAATCAGTTGAGTAATCTGGCGAATAAAATCAATAAAGATTTAAATATAGATGTGTATTTGGGTGGGGGGATTTTGACACAGGATATTTTATCTAATCTTCAAATACGAGCTTCATATAACATGAATGATCGTTTACGTATAACTCGGAGTGGCGGATTTACGGATGCGCGAAATCAAACAAGTCCTTCTATTTTATTGGGTGATTGGGCATTGGAATGGTTTGTAAAACGCGACGGTTCATTACGTTTGAAAACATATAATCGCAATGTGCAAACTTCCCTTGCGGGCTCCTTGAACTCATACCAAATCAATCAAACGGTAGGTGCTAGTTTACTATTTTCGAAGAGTTTTTCGAAGTGGTGGTGGGAGAAATAGAGAGAGGTAAGAGGTAAGAGGTAAGAGGTAAGAGGTAAGAGGTGAGAGGTAGTTTTACAGTAAAAAATAAGAGGTAAGAGTTAGCGTTAATTTATAACACTATTCTCTTACCTCTTACTTCTTAACTCTAACCTCTTACTTGTTATTTAACTTCAAACGCTCCTTTACCTACCACAAATCCTTCTGAAATTAATTCCACTTCGTATTTGCCTGGTTTGTAAGCAACACCCCCACGCGGGTAAGTAACACTTACTTCTTGGTTGTCATTGGTATAAGTAATCACCTGTTTAGTTGTATAAGGTGTATCTTTTCCATTTAAATTTATCTTGCCTGAGCCGATTGATTCATCTGAAAGAGTAGCTCCGTCACCGTCTAATACGCGAACGTAGATGGTTTTGTTTTCCAACTTAGTGATTGGGTTCGTTGCTAAAGAGAAAACAACTTTCAATTTGTCTATTTTCTTTCCGTTCAAACGAGCACGTTCCGTTTCTTTACCTTTGGCATTTACGGCTAATACACGAATGTTTTGTGCTTTCAATGCAGCAGCAATACTCACTTTACGAGCTAACTCTTTATTCTTAGCTGAAACATCAGAAAGGGTATCAGACAAAGATTTGTTTTGACTTTTTAAACCAGAATTTTCGGTATTCAACGTAGTATTTTGCGTTGTCAATACTTGATTGTTTTCTGTCAAAATTCCATTTTGCTTTTTCAATTCAACGATTTCACCGTCTTTTTGTGTAAGCACTAAATTGTATTCTTTGATTTTAGCTTCGTATGATGCGATAGCTGCATGGTTTAAACTTTTCAACGATGCTTTATCTTGTTCCAATTGCACTTTCAATGCCTCTAAATCTGCCACTTGGCCACCTAAAGATTTGATTTCAGCAATTTTGCTATCTAATTGAGTCGAGATTGAATCCAATTGAGTTCGCGTATTCGCTAACTCAGTTGCTTTTTCTTCGATTGTTGTTGCTTGTTCGTTGGATAATTGATTTGAACGGAAGTATAATACTCCCAGAACGGCAGTCAATACTGCCAAAACAATTATGGCAATTTTAGACGAATTGTTGTTTGATTCCATTGAATTATAAGTTGATTTAAAAGGGTTTACTATTTATTTGTCGGCAAAAGTACAATAAATTATCTGCATTTCATTTCTATGGCACTTTTTGGTTACTTTGCACATTAAAAGAGCGTTTATGCCTACGTATGATTTTATAGTAATCGGTTCTGGAATTGCGGGTTTATCCTACACGGTAAAAGTCGCCCAGCATTTTGAGGATTTGCATATTCCCATCAAGATTGCGCTCATTACCAAAACCATTGCTGAAGAAACCAATACCAAATATGCGCAAGGCGGAATCGCTGCCGTATGGGATTCAAAAGATTCCTTTGATAAACACATTCAAGATACTTTAGTGGCGGGTGATTTTATCTCAGATCCCGAAGTTGTCGAAATGGTTGTCCGTGAGGCGCCTGAAAGGCTGCGGGAATTGATTGCTTACGGCACCGACTTTGACCGCAAGGCGGATGGAACTTTTGATTTAGTGAAAGAAGGGGGGCATTCGGATAAGCGTATTTTGCATTACAAAGATTCAACGGGGAACGAGATTGAACGGGCGCTTTTGGCGAAAGTGAAATCATTTAAGTCCGTTGATTTTTTCACACATTATTTTGCGGTCGACTTAATTACTCAGCATCATTTAGGGGAGAAGGTTACGAAGGATACGCCAAACAAACAATGTTATGGCGTGTATGTATTGAATAAGAAAACTAAAAAAGTGGAGACTTTTTTAGGAAAAACAACCCTACTTGCCACGGGAGGAATTGGTCAGGTTTATCAATCAACCACCAACCCAACCATCGCCACAGGAGATGGTATCGCCATGGCTTATCGGGCCAAAGGATTTGTTCAAGGCATGGAGTTTATTCAGTTTCATCCCACCGCCTTATACAATCCAGGCCACAAGCCTTCTTTTTTGATTTCGGAGGCCGTGCGTGGTCATGGTGGAATTTTGAAAAATCAGGATGGTTCTGCCTTTATGGAACGCTATGATGAACGTCTTTCCTTAGCACCTCGCGATGTCGTCGCACGTGCCATCGATTCCGAAATGAAAATTAACGGGACGGATCATGTTTATTTAGATACGAGACATATTCCGAAGGAAGAAATACTCCAACACTTCCCCATGATTTATACCCACTGTCTACAGGAACTTGGGATTGATATGGCCACAGAAATGATTCCCGTCGTTCCGGCGCAACATTATTTATGTGGGGGAATTATCGTCGATCATTACGGTCAAACCAATATTGAGAATCTATATGCCGCGGGGGAATGTTCGTATACGGGTCTTCATGGGGCCAACCGACTAGCCTCCAATTCGCTATTGGAAGCTATCGTATATGCGCACAATGCCTTTGAAAAATCAGTGAGTCAATTTGGAACGCAAATCATGCCAGAAGGTATTCCGGATTGGAATGATGAAGGAACCCGGCATCCGGAAGAGTTAGTATTGGTGACTGAAATGGCACGTGAATTAGAATCCATTATGTCTAATTACGTAGGTATCGTTCGAACCGACCGACGTTTGAAACGGGCCTATGACCGATTGGAATTAATCTACCTCGAACATGAGGAATTGTACAAACAATCACGCATCACAGTTCCTTTATGTGAATTGCGTAATATGATCAATGTGGCATATTTGATTATTAAACATGCACGGGCGCAACGGTCTAATAAAGGGCTACATTATAATGTAGATTTGAAGTAATCCATTCTAATTTATTTGCGATTAGAAAATCAACTAAACGATATTAGAATTTAGGTAGATACTAAAGTTTGTTTTAGCGCGTTAGTTGGGTGACGCTGCCGGCCGCGTAAAAAGTGAACAATCACTTCTAGGCCTTTCTCAAAATGGTCGTTATTGGGAATGACGATATCGCATGATCTTTTGTGCGGGCGAATATACTGCTCATAGGTAGGTTTGACATGATATTTCCAGCGATACATCACATCTTGTAAATCATATCCGCGCTCCTCATTATCACGTTTGATCCGGCGTTCAAGTTTGATTTTATCTTTCGCGTCAATGAAGATTTTAAGATCCAATAACCGAGCCACATCCGGAAAGTGAAACACAAAAATCCCTTCTACCACCAAGATTTTACGTGGATAGAAATGCAGTATATCTGGTATTTTCGTCGAATTATTAAACGTGTATTCCGCGCGCGAAACAATTTCTCCTGCACGTAATTTTTCAATATCCGCCGCAAATGCCTCATCATCGATGGCACCTGGAAGGTCAAAATTCTCAATCCCGTTATGGTCTTTAGTTTGATCCTCTATCGGTCGGTAATAATTGTCTTGAGACAATAAGCAGATTTCATCATCTGGAAATTGCTCCATCAAACGCTTTAAAAAAAGCGTTTTCCCTGAGGCACTTCCTCCGGTAATTCCAATAATATAAGGTTTGTCGATGCTGCTCATAGAAGCTACAAATTTGCGAAAACCATCGCTAGAATCAAATCTCTTTCTGAAATTTTAGGTAGGTCGCCACATCATCTTTCTGCACATCTCCTTTAAAAACAAATCCTGTACTTTCAAATAGTTCTATTAATTCTGCCCGTTCAAAAAGCGATTTTCCGCAACCTTCATGGATTTTTCCGGCAAACGATGCTAGTATTTCCTCCACAATGACCACCCCTTCGAAAACGAGTACACGCATACATTCCCGCAGCACTGCAGGCGGATTTTCCATTTCATGTAAGGAATTAAAGAGCCAAATTTGATCCACCGAATCGCGAGATAAACCCGTCTCCGCCGCATCGCAATTGATCAGTTGGCACGCTGTGTCACACCGAACACCCACCTGTTTTTCAAAGTAGGCGATCGTCTCCTGAAGATCTGATTGATTTAAAACCGCCGGCTGCTCATCTACTAAAATGAGCTCTTGAGCAGGATTTTGACAGATCAAATTCACTTCCCACCAGCCACTCCCACACCCTAAGGATAATACCGTATCGGATGCATTCCAATTCCCAAATTCGATTATTTTGTTCATGAATCGGCAAATTATCAAAATGGTTTATCTTTGGCAAAAAAAGAATCGGATGGCTATTTTTATTGCACCCACAGCGAGCGTCATGGGACGCGTGACAATCGGAAAAGACGTGTCCATCTGGTATGGCGCGGTCATCCGCGGTGATGTCGAGGAAATACATTTGGGCGACGGCTGCAACATTCAAGATAATGCCGTTTTGCACGCAGATGAGGGCGATAAAACCATCATTGGTGTCCGCGTAACCGTTGGCCATTCCGCCATCGTACACGGTGCCGAAATTGGCGAAGGTTCTTTAGTGGGGATGCACGCCACGGTGTTGAATCGTGCCAAAGTTGGCAAATGCTGCCTCATCGGCGCTCACGCCTTAGTCACGGCTGGAATGGAAATACCTGATTATTCATTAGTTCTAGGATCTCCTGCGAAGGTTGTAAAAACCTTAAATGAAGCACAAATCGAATCCTTAAAACATGGGGCAGATCACTACATCAAGATGGGTGCCAAACATGCCGCAGGTGAATTTCCACTCATCAAGTCATGATCGAATTAATCCTCATTCGGCACGCGCATGCGGGACCTTATACGAGTCCCGACGAGGCACGAAAACTTTCCAGTCAAGGAATTGAAGAAGCGCGTGAGTTAGCTCAAAGGTTGAAAAATGCAGCTATGCCGCATGGGATTTGGTTAGTTTCGGATGCCACGCGTACGCGTGAGACATTTGAGGTACTCTCGGATGAAAAAGGGGTGTTTTCGGCCTTTTGGTACCATGCGACAGGTCCTGATTATGTTAGAAAAATAACCGAGCAAGAAAGTTTAGTCATTTACCTCATAGCGCATAATCCTTCTATCTCCTATGTTGCCTCCTATTTTTTAGGGGAAACTCGAAACATGGAAACCGCAAATTGTGTTCATTTGCAGTGGCCAAACTTAGACGCCTGGGCAGAAGTTACCCAAGGTAGCGCTATACTTAAATTTGAAGCTTAAATTTTCAATCGATGAAAAACCAAAAAATATTCCGCTGGGTCATTGTGATTTTCACCCTAATTATGATTGGACTAGCCATCGACATGGCCAGGAATACGACGGCTCCTTGGAACAAAAAGAAAGTTATCAGTCGCTAGTTGTCAGTCACTAATCCGGAGTCCGGAGGTGGGTTCTCGATTTTCATATCCCTAGGTTTTAACCTTGGGATTTTCAATTAATTGCATTATACGTTTCAGCCTTCGACTGATTCTTTCAGGTATAAAAAAAGACGCGAAGTTTCGCGTCTCTACAAGCCTACGTCTAACGTCTAGCGTCTAACGTCCATCGTCTATATGACTGATTGAATATGCTTCAAATGATGCTCACAGTGCCAAGCATATATTCCCAATACCTTATCTAAACGATACGTTACGCCACGTTCAGGATGAAAATAGGTCTTCGACCAATCTGATTCATCCATGGTCTTCATTAAATAGACCCAACGCAAATGGATGTATTTGATCCCCTCAATAGACCAAGCGATCGGAGCCTCATTGCCATCCGGCATCTCCGCCCACGTGTTTTCATCGTATGGTTTGATCGTTGGATTATCCTCCGTCAACGCCATCTTGAAACGTATGTAACTATTGATGTGGCTATCATATAAATGATGAATCACTTTTCGAGCAGACCAACCACCCTCTCGGTAAGGTTTTTCCAACAAGGTTTCATCTACTTCGTTCAATAACGTTGCCAACTGTTCTGGTAAATCAGCAATTGTTTGAATCCATTCCTGACGTAAAGCCGGACTGATGATTTCAGGAGCGGCAAATTTGCCAATCGGATATTGTAAAGGATTTAATTCCATCTTAGTTTGTAAAAAATGCAGTTATTTCTGCTCCTGCCTGACGTGTATGGGCAATCAATGGATGCACGCCCGCATGAATACTGTCAAAAAATTCTTTGCCACTTTCTTTGGCCAACTGTGCTACATGGACTGGATAGTCCACAGATCCCTCCTCCATTTCAACCGGCATAATCACTTGATAAGCCACATTTCCTTGCGCAGCTAATGCTGCAGCTTGCGCGCGCGCCGATTCAAAACTAGCTTCCAAATCCTCTGCATCAATCACAATGGTTACGGGCGTTTGAGATGCCTTGTCAACTAATACTTTTTTGATTTCAGCATCCAAGCCTTCCAATAATTTACGGAACGTATGGTAATTTTTCCCCGTACGAAGTCTTTCTCTAATCGATTGACGAATAAAATACGTAATGGAATCAGTCACTGTAAGGCCTATTTCAGCCATTTGTTTAAAAATCAATGAAGTTGGAGACATACCCGGAATCGTGTTTGGATCATGTAAAACAACCACACCGTCCGCACGTAAAAATCCATCAATACGCGTACATACACCAAATCCCAAATCTTCAAATGCCTGTTTTACCTGCTCTTGGATCATTTGCAAATGACTCAACGAAGCATCCATCGGAATTCGCTTACGCGTTAATTTTGACTTGTATTTGGCATTGAAATCAAATACCTCTACTGATTCATCGATGACAATTTCAGTAGGAGGTAAGGCAATCGCTTCCCCGCGCGGCGTTTGAATCACTCCACAACTAAATTCATTTCCATTCACAAAAGCCTCCAATAAAACCGCATCTTCCGAATGAATCGAATGGATACAAGCTTTGGTGACTGTATGTGTAAAGTATTCTCTTAAATCCGTTAATAAGGTCGCAGGATGCGCATAGATTTGATGATTAAATCGAACTGGGAACCCAATTCCCTCATCCAAATTCACCATTTTTTGAAGCAAAGCAACTTGTTCATCTTCCGAATAGGTCAACCAATCCGTTCGTTGAATCTCCTGTATAAATAGACATTTTTTAATCGCTTGATCAAAATCCTCCAAAGAATCTTGTTTCACAAATGCCAAACCAATGGATGATCCTTGATGCGGCGCTTTCGCTACAAATGGAATACCGATGGCCTTTTTAACCTGCTCAAACAACGTCTCCCGACCATACGATTCATAGTCGGCCCGCTGCAACACAAAATATTTCTTATCTAATCCGACACTCTTTTCAAGCCAAAGATTTTGTTTGGCTTTATCAATACCAATCGCAGACCCAAGTACACTTGGTCCAGAATAGGGGATATTATACCATTCTAACAAACCTTGGATGCTGCCATCTTCCGCACCGGGACCATGCATGGCAATAAATGCAAAATCAAAATGCTCAGAAAATTCAGCTGGATTAATTTTCGTGCCGATCGACTTGATCATGTCATCATAGTCACTCAAGTCGGTCAATGATTCCATATAAACCGAAAAAGGGGCCGTTTGGTAAGCCGCAGGAGGGAAAAAATTCCGAATGGATTCCTGAAAAATCAACTCCTCCTTAATTAAAATGAAATTCCCCAAACCATCCACAAATACGGGTACTGGGGTAAATAATGCTTTATTGATATGAGCCATCGCCGTCTTTCCGCCCGCAAAACTAATTTCACGTTCTCGCGCCTGGCCCCCAAATAATATTCCGATCCGCATCATAGGTCTTTGATTTCTTCTACTGCAACGATTTCAGGTACATCCCGTTTAATGGCCTCTTCAATCCCGGCCCGAAAAGTCATGGCCGACATATTACAAGATTGACAATTACCCACCAAAGCAAGTTTCAACACATTATCTGAAGAGATTTCGATGATTTCTACATTGCCTCCATCCGCTACTAAATAGGGGCGAATGCTATCTAATGCATGTTGAACTCGCGTATATAAAGGATGATTTTCCATGTTTTATTGAGCGTTTGTAATCGCGATTTGTTGGGCCAAATTCGCTGCAATTGAGTTAAATGCATCTGCACTTGGACTGTTATCTGCAGCTATTGGTTTACCAGAATCTCCAGCCTCACGGATCGCCTGTACCAAAGGAACTTCTCCTAAGAAAGGAACCTTGTATTTATCAGCCAAAGCTTTTCCTCCATCTTGACCAAACAAATAATATTTATTTTCTGGTAATTCAGCCGGTGTGAAATAAGCCATATTTTCGACCAATCCCAAAATCGGTACATTAATTCCTGCCTGCTTGAAAAACTGCAAACCTTTGGTTGCATCCGATAAAGCGACTTTCTGTGGCGTTGTTACGATAACCGCACCTGTCAGCTTAATCAATTGCACCAACGTCAAATGGATATCCGATGTTCCTGGAGGTAAATCAATTAATAGGTAATCCAATTCCTCCCAGTTTGTATCTCCAAAAAATTGCCGCAAAGCTTGCGTCATCATGGGTCCTCTCCAGGGTACAGGACTCTCTGTAGGAGCTAAAAAACCCATCGAAATGAGTTTTATGCCATATTGATTGATGGGTTGAATTCTGTTTTTCCCATTAACTTCTTGAACCAATGGTTGCATATCCTCCGCACCAAACATCACTGGAATCGATGGTCCTGAGATATCAGCATCTAGAATTCCCACTTTAGCACCCGCCTTTTTTAAAGCCATGGCCAAATTCGCCGTAACAGTTGATTTCCCTACTCCACCTTTGCCCGAAGCAACGGCAATGACATTTTTAACGCCTGGAATCAATGGATCTTGTTGCTGTAATGTCGTCACTTCAGCTGTCATGTTAATGACAACTTTCAAATCGGGATGCACCAATTTATGAATAGCATCCACGCAATCTTGACGAATCTTTTCTTTTAATGGGCATGCCGGAGTAGTCAAAACGACCGTAAATCGCACTTCTCCTACACCTAACTCCACATCCTTAATCATATTCAAGGTCACCAAATCTTTTTTCAAATCTGGTTCTTGCACCGTGCTCAATGCACCAATGATAATCTCTTTCGTAACACTCAATTCACCCATATTGCTTTCTTTCCTTTCAAACCTCAAATATACGGCATTCTATCAAGATAAGGCCAAAATTTGTTGGTCTATTTTAGCCAATAATTTAGTCGAATTAATCCCCGATTTATCCTCTTCAATTTCGGATTTAAGCCTCATTAAAATTTCGCGGTGTTGGGCAAATTGCAATTCATGTGGCCTATGTTGTATCGTATTAAAAATCTCCTGCCATTTTTTAGCGATGTCCAATAGTCCATCTTCAAAATGTACTTGCTTGAAGCGTTCGTAAATGTAATTAATCGCCTGATCGGTCGGGTGAATCAAGTCTGGTTGATAAAATCGATAGTCCCGCAATTCATCCATCATGATCTCAAAAGCAGGGAAATAGCTTATTTGACCTGGAAATTTTGATGCCAATTTATCGGCGGCCAAACGTAATATAGCTTTTGATACTGAATTCTCCGGAATGCCATCGCGTGTATGTCGTACAGGAGAAACCGTTAATATGATTTGAATACGTGGATTTTCTTGCAAGAATGTTTCGTAGGCGGAACAGATTTCATCCACCGTACTTTGTTTCTTACTAAACCGAGATGGAACTTGTTTATGGCAATTCGCAACGGCCCTTCCTAAAATTTGGTCCTCGTAATAAAAGGACGTTCCCCACGTAATAAGTAGGGTTTGGCTGGCCAACAAAAACGCATGCGTTTTTGATTTAATCGTAGTCAATTCACTTATAAATTCTTCTGGATTCGTACCCATGAATTGTGAATGGAAATCGGGATGAACAAGTAGGTTTCCCTGTTTATATAATTCTTCCAGCTTGACAGGATGCGGGTTTAATCCTCGCAAGATGCTTAGCGGGTGAAATAGGGTTCCTAACGTTTGGTTTGAAACTTCCAATGGCAATTCCGTCAAACGCTTTCCCATATGTTCTGCAAAACAAGAACCGATACAAAGAATCTGGCTATTGGTTCGTATTAGGTGCGTGGCGCGTGGGATGGAGAAAGTAGTGGTTAGATTGATCATATAATTAATGTAGAGACGCGATACCTCGCGTCTCAAACTTTGGGTAATATCGTAGAGACGCGACACCTCGCGTCTTCTTAATATATTAAGACGCGAAGTATCGCGTCTTTACGTGTTGGTCTTATTAAGACGGGAAGTATCGCGTCTCTACCTGTTGGTTTTGCAAAGCCGCGAAGTATCGCGTCGCTACAAACTCTTCGCCCAACGATCCATTTTATTCTCCATCACATCCAATGGCATGTTGCCATCTTTCAGGATTTCATCATGGAAATCAGAAAGTTTGAATTTAGGACCTAATTCTTTGCTCAAACGCTCACGGATCTCACGGATTTTTAAGGCCCCAATTTTATACGAAAGTGCTTGGGCTTCAATTTCGGCAATTGTTCCTTCTTCGCTCAGCGGTTCGTTGTCCATCATGTACTTGATGGCTTCCTCGCGTGTCATGTTTTTCGAGTGCATGCCGGCATCTACCACGAGTCTAATCGCCCGGTGCATTTCATCGCCCAACGCCCCCATGTATTGGTATGGATCGGTATACAATCCTAATTCTTTTCCTAAGCTTTCGGTGTAAAGTGCCCAGCCTTCTGCATAGGCCGAGTTACCTCCGAAGCGACGGAATTTAGGTAATTGACTGTTTTCTTGTTGGAGACTCACCTGGTAATGATGCCCCGGAATCGCCTCATGTAAGAATAAACTTTCCATGCCAAATAGGTACATAGAAAATACCTGGACGTTTCCCATCCTCAGATCCTTGGAAATATTCGGCAGAAGCGGATGCTGCACGGAAAGCCTCGGTTTGACGAATCTCAAAAGGGGTTTTCGGAACTCTTCCGAACATCGATTTCAAAGCCGGTTCCATCTTTTTGTGAATCGTATGAAAAGCAGCGAGCACTTCAGCAGGCGTTTTATAGGGGTAGAATTTGGCATCGGTCTTCATGTGTGTGAAGAATTCGGCCAAGGTCCCTTTGAATCCTACGGCCTCTTTCGTTTTCTCCATTTCGGTCCGAATGCGTTTTACTTCTGCCAAACCAGTTTGGTAAATTTCATCCGCTGGCTTATCGGTCGTCGTTAATACCCGAATCAAATATTGATAGTATTTATCACCATTTGGAATGCCAGAAATTCCGGTGCTTGTGCGGGATTTTGGCAGGTATTCTGTTTGAAGGAATTGAGCTAAACGCATATATGCGGGTATGATTTCCGACTGTATAATTTGCGTGTATTCTTGGGTGAATTTAGCTTTGTCTGCCTCCGTGAAATCTTTCGGAAATGCATTCAAAGGGCCGTAAAACGTGCTCTTTTTAACGTCCTCTACCTGAAATGATTTCAATTGCGGAATTATTTTTTCAACTAATGCTTTTGGTAAAACAACTTTCGCTGCCATGCCTCGCTTAAAATAGACGATGCTTGAATCCATGTAGGCAGCACCGATGTGCATCCGTTTTTCCCAGTTTTCATAGTCTTTTTTGTTCGTAAAGGGTTGCATCACGGAGCCACTGCCCAATTGTGCAAAGGTTAGGTGGAAGCCGTAAAATTGGTTCAATGGCATCAAATTGTCCTGATAAGTCAAACCTTCCAAACCTAATTCGATGTCACGCTTCAGCATGTCGAACGTTATTTGGTCATTCGCGTCCAATTTATCTCGGTCAATATCAGCTAGACTTGTTTGAGTTTTTTCTAAAAGAACTTTGATTTTCGCACGATGACCATCCGTGAAGTCGATGTTCAATTGATCGTTATAGCGATTATCCCCATTTGCCGTAGCCGAAACAGGGTTCAGTTTTAATTGTTCTTCGTAGTAGGAGTCGACAAGCGTGCTAAGTTCTTTTTTGGCATCGCCTGATTGACACGAAGCAAATGCCAAAAGGCATAATAAGTAGGTGAGTTTTTTCATATAGTTGATTTAGATTTTCGAATATAATCAGAATGCGGAATAACATCTGCATGGCAACCGAATTGTCTTTTTTCTCCAAGATGTAATTCCTTCAAAAATTTTATATTTGTAGATTGCATTTATACAACACCTAAGCATTTATAAATTTATGTCAACAAAAGGAGCCGAACGCGAACGACTCAGTCTTCGCAATGATAATAAAGGTTGGAAAAAGTGGGGTCCCTATTTGACAGAACGTCAGTGGGGTACAGTTCGGGAAGATTATTCAGTTGATGGAAATGCCTGGAATACCATTTCACATGACATGGCTCGCTCCAAAGCCTACCGTTGGGGAGAAGAAGGAATCGGCGGAATTTCAGATAATAAACAACATGTTTGCTTCTCTTTTGCTTTTTGGAATCACCGCGATCATATATTAAAAGAACGCTTTTTTGGGCTTACAGGTAGTGAATCCAATCATGGAGAGGATGTCAAAGAATTGTATTACTACCAAGATTCAACGCCTACCCATTCCTATCAAAAAATGCTGTATAAGTACCCGCAGCAAACTTTCCCCTATCAGAAATTAATTGATGAAAGTCGGAAACGTTCACGTCATGAGCCCGAATATGAGCTGATGGATACGGGAATTTTAGACAACAATGAGATTTTTGATATCTCCATGGAATATGCCAAAGGAGATGAGCAAGATATTTGCATCAAAGTCACCGTCGTTAATCGGTCCAAAGTGGCTGCGCCCATCACCGTTTTACCGACCATTTGGTATCGAAATACCTGGTGCTGGGGATACGAAAAATATAACTATAAGCCTTTATTGACCGGTGTAGGTCATTCGTTTATTGAAATTGACCATCGCGTGGTAGGCCGATTTAAGTTATATGCAGAAGAAGCAGATGAGTTTTTGTTTTGTGAAAATGAGACCAATTTTCAGCGATTATATAATTCGGCCAACCTAACTCATTTTACCAAAGATGGTATTAATGAATATGTCGTAAATAAAAATAAGCATGCTGTAAATCCAAATAATATAGGGACTAAGGCATCTGTTAAATATGCGGATAAGATTCCTGCTGGGGGTACAAAAGTGTACCGCTTGCGTTTGACTAATCTGACTTTGCGCGAACCATTCGCGGATTTTGATGACATATTTGCCTTAAGAAAACAGGAGGCCGATGAGTTTTATGCAGATCTGCAGCCTGGTATTCAAGATGAAAATTTGAAGAATCTTCAACGCCAAGCCTATGCTGGGATGTTGTGGACGAAGCAGTGGTATTACTACAATGTGTTTGAGTGGATCAAAGGTGATCCATCCATGCCTAAACCTGATTCTTCACGAAAATTAGGCCGAAATAGTACCTGGCGCCACATGTATGCAGCCAATATTCTTTCCATGCCAGATAAATGGGAATACCCTTGGTTCGCAGCTTGGGATTTAGCTTTCCATACCTTGCCGCTAGCTCGGTTGGATCCAGATTTTGCGAAGCGCCAACTAGCCGTTATTCTTCGTGAATATTACATGCACCCGAATGGGCAAATTCCAGCTTATGAATGGTCCTTTTCGGACGTTAATCCTCCCGTGCACGCTTGGGCAACCTGGAAAGTGTATGAAATAGATAAGGAGATGAATGGCAAAGGGGACGTCGTTTTCTTAGAGCGTATTTTCCACAAATTATTACTGAATTTCACCTGGTGGGTGAATTTGAAAGATGAGGGTGGGAATAACATCTTTGGCGGTGGTTTCTTGGGAATGGATAATATTGGGGTGTTCGACCGGTCGGCGCAGTTGCCAACGGGCGGTCACTTGGAGCAGGCTGATGGTACCGGCTGGATGGCTATGTATAGCTTGAACATGTTGCGTATTGCCTGTGAAATCGCCATTGAAAATCCAGTTTACCAAGATATGGCTTCGAAATTTTTCGAACACTTCTTGCACATTGCTGGGGCGATGCAGTCGATCGGTGGTGACAAGTTGAATTTGTGGGATGAGGATGATCAATTCTATTATGATATGTTGCATAAAGAAGATGGGTCAGCTGAATTGCTGAAAGTGCGTTCGATGGTAGGTCTAATTCCATTATTTGCCGTTGAGGTTTTAACCTCGGATATGTTGGAGAAATTACCAGCCTTCAAACGGCGGGTAGAATGGGTGTTAAATAACCGTCCTGATTTGGCAGGATTGATTTCGCGCTGGTATGAGCCAGGTAAAGGGGAGACGCGTTTATTGTCAATTTTACGTGGTCATCGAATGAAAATGATCTTAAAACGAATGTTTGATGAGGCGGAATTTTTGTCTGATTTTGGTATTAGGACATTGTCGAAATACCATAAAGAGCATCCGTATAAATTCAATTTTGAAGGGGGCACATTGCAGGTAGAATATACGCCGGCAGAGTCAACGGGTGATATGTTTGGTGGTAATTCGAACTGGCGCGGGCCTATTTGGTTCCCCATGAATTATTTGATTCTGGATTCATTGAGTAAGTTTTCTGAATATTATGGGACGGATTATGAAGTGGAATTCCCAACAAATTCGGGTGAGATGATGAATATCAAAGATGCAGCGGAAGGTGTATCTAGACGTTTATTAGCCATGTTTGTTCCGAATGACAAAGGTCAAGTTCCCATGTATGATGGACATGATAAATTGCATGAAGATTCTCACTTGTTCTTTGAATACTTTGATGGAGATACGGGAAAGGGATTGGGCGCAAATCATCAAACCGGTTGGACCGGATTAATTACCGAAATTATTAGACAATTACATACCAAATCATGAGCACTCCAGAAGAACGATTTGCCGCATTAGGCCTTGTTTTACCTCCGGCACCAAAACCTTTGGGTGTATATAAGCCCGGCTTGCAGGTAGGTGAATTTTATTATGTTTCAGGACATGGTCCTGTGCTGCCGGATGCGTCTTTGATTATCGGTCGGATCGGCGCGGATATGGATATCGAGGCTGGGAAAATGGCTGCGCAGCAAGTGGGTTTGACGATTTTAGCGACCTTAAAAGCGCAATTAGGCTCCTTGAATCGCGTGAAACGCGTCATTAAAGTCTTGGGGATGGTGAATGCAACGGATAATTTTTTACGTCATCCTTATGTGATCAATGGCTGTTCTGAATTGTTTGCCCAAGTTTGGGGTGAGGAAAATGGAATCGGAGTGCGCTCCGCCGTGGGAATGGGAACATTGCCAGATAACATCCCGGTGGAGATCGAGGCGATGTTTGAGTTAGAAAGTTAAACGTGATTTGTCACGTTTAACTTTCTAACAGTCGCTAGTCATAAGTCGCTAGTCTTTTTCTCTTTGGCAAAGCTTTCAGCATTGCCAAAGTTTGAGGCGCTTTGCGCCGATTCCCCAGACTGAAGTCTAAAGTCTAACGTCTAACGTCTAACGTCTAAAGTCTAAAGACTAATTTCCAACATCCTTTTCAACGCCTTGTAGGCTGGCACGCGGATAGACTCTTCCAAATTGATTTCTGGTAACTCATAGTACAAGGCATTGTACAACTTCTCCAACGTATTCATTTTCATGTAAGGACACTCTGAACATGCACAAGTATTTTGCTCGTTGGCAGGCGCAGGGATCAAATGCTTATGTGGAACAGCTTGCTTCATTTTGTGCATGATGCCGGCCTCCGTTGCCACGATGAAGGTAGAATTGGGTGAGGTTTCTACGAATTTTAAGAGCGCGGTAGTCGATCCTACATAGTCTGCTTCTTTTAAGATAATTTCTTTGCATTCCGGGTGGGCGATCAACAGAGCCTCCGGATATTCCTTTTTCAAAGTCGCTAATTTTTCCAATGAAATGTCGATGTGCACCATGCAGGCACCTTCCCAAAGAATCAAATCTCGTCCCGTTTTATGAGCGACATAGCGTCCTAAATTGGCATCTGGGGCGAAGATGATTTCTCGATCTGCTGGAATAGACTCGACGATTTGAACCGCATTGGATGACGTGCAAATGATGTCGGTCATCGCCTTGATTTCTGCCGAGCAATTAATGTAAGAAACAACAATGGCATCAGGATGTGCAGCTTTTAGCGCAGCAAACTCGGAGGCAGGTACTGAATCCGCAAGGGAACAACCCGCATTGAAATCAGGAACAACCACTTTTTTGGAAGGATTCAAGATTTTAGCCGTTTCCCCCATGAAATGAACGCCACAAAAAACGATCAAATCAGCTTCTGTTTTTTCAGCAGCTTGGGAAAG
>JBEDFG010000002.1:0-25423 GCA_041175285.1 Bacteroidota bacterium
GAAAAAATTAAGCAATATGGAATATCCAATTTGGTATAAGGGTTCTTGGAAAAAGGCAGATGAAGTCCAGGTTTCGGTTAAGGATGTGGGCTTTTTGAGGGGCTATGGCATATTCGATTTTTTCAGAATAATGGATGGTAAGCCAGTATTTTTGTCTGACCACCTAGATCGATTTATACGTTCGGCTTCATTGATGGGGTTAAAATTGACCTATACCAAAGCAGAGCTTGCCACTTTTATTCATGAATTAGCTGCCATGTCTGTTGACCCTTGTTTAGGGGTTAAAATGGTCTTGACAGGAGGAGAAAGTCCTAATGGTTTTGATCCAGCTGAACAGGCGAATTTGTGGATATTGCCTGGCGTTTTTCAATTTGCAGATCCTATCAAGGGGATGCGATTGATGAGTCAAGTTTATGTACGGGAAATGGCTGAAATCAAGTCGTTAAATTATGCCTTTGCGATTCGCAATTGGTCACAAGTGAAGGCATCTGGCGCAGATGATTTAATTTATCATACTATCGAACACGGTGTTTCGGAATCTTCACGCAGTAATTTATTCTATGTCAAAGATGGTGTCATTCATACGCCTGAGGCTCATATTTTAGAGGGGATTACACGTAAGCATGTGATTGAATTAGCTCGCCAACAATACTCGGTGAAAATTGGAAAATGTACTTTAAATGATTTTTTGAATGCTGATGAGGTCTTTACGACGGGTAGTACAAAACGTGTAGTTCCTATTTTGTCGATTGATGGCAAAGAGATAGGCAATGGAACGCGTGGTCCAGTGGCCAAGCAGTTGTATGAGATGTTATTGAGTTTAGAACTAAGAACTAAGAACGAAGAGTAAAATACCTCTCACCTCTTACCTCTCACCTCTTACCTCTCACCTCTTACCTCTCACCTCTTACCTCTCACCTCATTTTGGCCTAAATGCCTTCATGTTTTCTTCATTGCATTCCAAAAACGGCCCTCCAATTAAATCAATACAATAGGGGATCGCCGGGAATACGGCCTCTAAACATTGGCGAATCGCCTTAGGCTTACCAGGTAAATTGACAATTAACGTCTGATTTAAGATCCCAGCAGTTTGTCGGCTTAATATCGCCGTCGGCACATATTGCAAACTCACAGAGCGCATTAACTCGCCAAAACCCGGGAGCATTTTTTGACATACAGCCTCGGTCGCTTCCGGAGTTACATCGCGTAAGGCTGGACCTGTACCTCCTGTAGTCACCAATAAGCATACCTCTGCACTCATTTCAATCATTTTGGCTTCTAGCAATGCCTGCTCATCTGGAATAACCGCGTAAACGACTTCAAATTTGGAAGTTAAATATTCATGTAAAAGTTCAACGACTGCTTTGCCTGGAATATCTTCATAGATACCCGCACTTGCTCGGTCAGATACATTGATAACTCCTATTTTGATCATTTTCGATATGCTTTCAGTTTCTTTTCCATGGGAATCGGCTCATCCAATAAATCGCGAATCACAATGGATGCCACCACGCCACCAAAGGCCGCAGGTAGGTAGGAGATGGTGCCATAGGCCGACTTCTTAAAGTTGCTTCCGTCGGTCAAAATCAAGGATTCATCTTTTACTTTTTCAAGTGAAAAAACAGTTTTAATACCTTTCCCAACGCCCATTTTACGAATACGCTTGCGTACCAATGATGCCAAATAACACTGGCGTGTGTCAAATAAATCTCCCGTCCGCAATTGTGTAGGATCCATTTTGCCACCAGCTCCCATGGAACTTGCGATGCGGTATCCCAAATCATATGCCGTTTTTAACAGCGTAATTTTGGGTGTAACCGAATCTATGCAATCCATGACGTAATCAAATTTGGTATTTTCTAAGATTTCCTTCGCCGCATCTGGACTTAAAAAAGTCTCATGCGTCGTCAATTTTAATGCGGGGTTAATGGCCAATAATCGTTCGGCCATAATTTGCGCTTTTGATACACCATGATTTGTGGATAAAGCAGGTAATTGTCTATTTCGATTCGTGGGATCTACGACATCACCATCCACAATGGTCATGGTACCTACGCCGGCCCGAGCGATAAACTCGGCCGCAAATGACCCGACACCTCCTAAGCCCACGACCAAAACATGGGAATTTTGTAATGTCTGAATTCCAGTTGAACCAATTAATAACTCAGAACGACTGAGCCAGCTAAGATCATTCGTTGGCATACTTACGAGATTTCTTCCTTGATTTGGTATTGTGTGGTTTTGTCTGAATTCGTGATGAGCAATTCACCTAAGAATCCAGCAACAAATAATTGTACCCCTAAAATGATGGCAACCAAGGCTAAAAAGAAAAGCGGGTTATCCGTGACATTGCGATATTTTAGCTGATTGGCAATATTGTATAATTTCTCTCCGATTAACCACATGGTGATAACTGATCCAGTAAAGAAAGATAATATCCCAAGGCTACCGAAAAGATGCATCGGTCTTTTACCGAATGTTTGGACAAATGTGATTGATAATAGGTCCAAGAAACCATATAAAAAGCGCTCTAAACCAAATTTAGTTACGCCATATTTCCGAGATTGATGTTGGACTACTTTTTCCCCAATTTTTGTAAATCCATTCCATTTGGCTTGTACAGGGATGTAGCGGTGCATTTCACCATATAATTTGATGGTCTTGACAACTTCCAATTTATACGCTTTCAAGCCGCAATTAAAATCATTCAATTTTACGCCTGAAAGTGCACGCGTAGCTGCATTATATAATTTGGTAGGAATCGTTTTGGATATGGGGTCAAATCGTTTTTGCTTCCAACCAGAAACCAAGTCAAATCCGCCTTCTTTGATCATGCGAACTAATTCAGGGATTTCCTCTGGAGAATCTTGCAAATCGGCATCCATGGTAATGACAACTTCACCACTGGCCTTTTGGAAACCTTCATGCAAAGCAGCTGATTTGCCATAATTTCGGGCAAATGAAATTGCTTTTAAAGATTTATATTCCTTGGATAAAGTTTGTAAGACAGACCATGACTCGTCCCGACTCCCATCATTGACAAAGATCATTTCATATTGAAATGAATTTGCCTGCATGACGCGATCAATCCAAGCACATAATTCGGGCAAGGATTCAGCTTCGTTATAAAGGGGCACTACGATGGATATCTGCAACATATTGAGGTGTCAAACAAACAAAAATACGAATTCTCGTGGATATTGTTTAGTCGAAAATTAAATAGTAGGGTTTCAGCAATTTCGTAAATTCTGCGGTATAGCTTTGGTCTGGGTTTTTAATGCAAAGTAATTCCGTTTTTTGTACTTTCTTCTTGCGTGATCCTAAGGCCATAATTCGCAAAGTATCTCGATCCTGTTGATGTTTTACCTCAACAAAATGATTGAGATATAAACCCAATTTATTCGCCTCCGATTCGAATTTTTGCATGCCAAAAGGTGGATATAATACAGCAAATTGACCCATTGGATTTAGGTTATTTGAAATACCTACGGCAAGTTCCATGGGACTTAGATTATCCGAATGCATAGCCATTTGTTTGCTCGCATCAGGATTTGCTAAGTGATCTATGAAAAAGGGTGGATTGCTTATGATAAAATCGAATTGACCACGGAAGTCTTGAATTGAATTTGTTTGAATATCGATGAAATAAGGCAAATTGAGCACATTTTCGCGTGCGAGTACCCCTACATCCTCCTGGATTTCTAATCCCGTAATCGAGCAGGTAGGATTTTCTTGCGCAATCATACATGCTAATAATCCACATCCTGTGCCTATATCTAGTACCTTGCCGGCAGCAAATTGTTGGGCCCAAGCTCCAAACAAACAGGCCTCTGTCGTAATCTTAAGACCTGGATTTCCATGTGCTAATCGAAATTGTTTGAATTGGAAAATTGATCTACTTTCGGCCATAATCCGCTGGATTTTCACCCCAATCTTCTGTCTCCCATTTTAGGATTTGTGTGGTCGTTGGGTTGTTTTTTAGCCAAGAAATCGCCTTGTCCACTAAATCGAAAAGTTCTTCAGTTTGGGAGTTTCGCTCTAAATTGGTTTTGATTGCTTTATTTCGAACCCATGCGATAGCCGTTCTTGAATCAGAATAAAGCGGGTAAGGGCAATTGATTTTTTTCAAATAGGATAGTCCATGTACAATGGCCAGGAATTCGCCGAGGTTTACAGTGCCAACAGGGAAGGGCCCGCGTTTAAATAAGACTTCCTTGGTTTCTGTATTGACGCCTTGATATTCCAAAACTCCCGGGTTTCCCGCACAGGCAGCATCTACCGAGATGCTTGGCTTGATGCAAGGTGCCGCGTTACTTGTACGTAAAACAGTTTTGGATTTCGGGTTTACACTCGCCCAATAATTCTTTTTTGAAGCGGCATAGGCTTCTTCTCGTGTATCGAAGGACTTGTATTGTGCTCCCGCAAAACCTTTTATATGCTTTTCCGTTTCGGCCCATGAATCAAAAATTCCCTTTTCATGGCCTTCCCAAATCACATAATATTTTTGCTTTTTTGCCATGTTAGAACATTCTTGTCTTGAATATTTTGATTGCAATAGCAATTAAGATTACACCAAAAACCTTACGTAAAACCTGTGTTCCCGCATTGCCTAATTTCTTCTCTATCCAAACGCTAGAACGTAATACGAGGTATATAAATATCAAGTTGATGAATATACTCACCATGATATTTTCTTCCTCAAATTGAGATTTCAGAGAAATGAGCGTCGTCATAGTACCAGCCCCCGCAATGATTGGAAATGCCAATGGGACAATGCTATGAGAGGCACCTTCTTGAAGCTCTTCTGATTTGAAAATATTACGTCCTAAGGTCATTTCGAGGCCTATTAAAAATATGATCAACGCTCCTGCCATCGCAAATGAATTCGTGTCGACACCTAGAAAACGTAAGATTAATTTGCCTGCAAAGAAGAAGCCAACCATGATGATACCAGACACTAATGTTGCCTGTTCTGCATGAATATTTCCATTTTTCTTCCTCAAATCAATGATGATTGGAATAGATCCTAAAATATCGATAACTGAAAACAAGATCAAAGAGGATGATAGAATTTCTTTTAGGTCGAATTTCATAGCGTTAATACGTTAATTAATTGTTGAACATCTGCTTCCGTATGACTTGGGAAATTCGCGATACGCACTGTATTGGCTTTCCATTCTCCATATCCTTTTCCTAATTCAATTCCATGTGCTAAGCATATCGCCTGAATGCGTTCTATTTCTGTCGCGGGGCCAGATAATGCCAGCACAGTAGGCAATCGTAACTCTTTATCTGGAATAAGGAATTGTAAATCCCAGTGCTTTTGCGTTGACCAGAATTGCTCCCAAAGCTTCAATTTGCGATTTGTTTCTTGGTCAATTTCACGCAAACTAGGAAGCGTTTGTGTTAGTCGGCACATCAAATATATACTCAATACATTGGGTGTATAATGCGTTTGGAAGCTTTTTCTATTGTCTTCCATTAACAAAATATCATTGTAATGAATTCGCTTATTTAATTGATGGGCACGCGCTAAGGCATTGGGTGAGCAAATCATGATCCCAAGTCCTGCGGGAATTCCAAGGCATTTCTGTACGGAAGCAAACCAAACATCAGCCTCCATCCAAGGAAGGCGAATTCCACCCATGGACGAAGTCGCATCTACTGCGATTAGTACGTCGGCAGGGAAATTCGAACGTTTAATTCGTTGGCCCGTCCCATTAGACGTCTCACTTTGAACGAGACAAACAGTGTCTACATCCATATCTAGCTTATCCGCATTTTCTTCCAATGTTTCATGTAAACCAAACGGAATTAATTGTGTATTCGGATTGATTTGGGAGGCATATTGTCCCCACTTTTTACCAAAAGCACCATTGTGGAAATGAGCACTTTTTCGATTAACTAGCGATTGGGATACAATTTCCCATGCTTCTGTCGCCGATGAAACAAAGTAAATCGTATAATCTTCAGGTATTTCCCAGGAAGCGGTCATCACTTCCATTGTTTCTTTTAATAAGCGTTCGAAGCGATTGCTTCGGTGGTTGATACTTACAATACCTTGGTCAAACGCCTCTTGAATAAAATCAAGAGCCTGAGGATAAACCTTAGATGGACCCGGGTAAAATGAAAGCATTGTTTTATGCGAAGGAGTAAAGGCCTAATTCATATCCTCGCAAGCCAAAACCTACGATGATACCTTTGCAATTTGGACTCAAGTAACTATGTCCTCTAAATGCTTCTCGTGCATGAACGTTGGAAATATGTACTTCAATCACCGGTGTTTTAATGGAAGATACTGCGTCAGCAATCGCGATTGAAGTGTGCGTATATCCACCAGCGTTTAATAGGATACCATCGTAAGAAAAACCTACCTCGTGCAGTTTGTTTATGATCGCACCTTCTTCATTTGATTGAAAATAGTCGATATCTAATTGTTGCTCGAATTTTTCTTTTAAAATATCCAAGAACTGCTCAAATGTTTGATGCCCATAAATTTCAGGCTCGCGTGTGCCTAATAAATTCAAGTTGGGGCCATTCAGAATGAGAATTTTTTTACGTACCATGGTCTTCAAATAAAAGCGAAACAGTTTTCAAATTTCTCCTAAATTTACGGGATAGTTTGAATATTATGTCCATGTGGGAAAAGGAAATCCAATTGTTTGGTAATTATCTGAAAATTGAACGAGGCCTTTCCGGACATTCACATGAGGCATATTTGCGAGATGTGCGCAAATTTGCCCTTTATTTATTCCCTGTGGTAGGGGAGGATTTTCCAATCGATCAAGTAACGGAAGATCACATTCTTGATTTTTTCAATGTGTTACATGGCTTAGGAATTGAGGCAAGTTCGCAAGCGCGTTGTCTTTCCGGTTTACGAAGTTTTTTTCAATTTATTGGAACAGAAAATGCGTTGATTTCAGATCCAACTACCCACATGAAATCACCTCAAAAAGGACGTCACTTACCTGATACACTATCTTACGATGAGATTGAATTGATTTTGCAGGCAAATGATTTGTCGACAAATGAGGGGGTTCGGAATCGAGCGATGATCGAATTGCTCTATGGATCTGGACTACGTGTTTCCGAATTAGTGGGACTGAAATTAACCGATATTTATGCTGATTTGGGATTGCTCAAAGTGCGCGGAAAGGGTGATAAAGAGCGATTAGTTCCCATAGGACGGGAGGCTTTTCATTACCTAAATTTGTACAGAGAGCAAGTACGTCCAAGTATTTCGCTAAAAAAGGAGTCACATAATGTCTTATTCTTAAACAGACGAGGCGCAATGCTCAGTCGGGTAATGGTCTTTTTAATTTGTAAAGATTTGGCTGCCAAAGCAGGAATTCAAAAATCCATCAGCCCGCATACTTTTAGACACTCATTTGCCACCCATTTAATAGAAGGTGGTGCAGACTTACGAGCCGTTCAAGAACTACTTGGGCATGAGTCTATTTTGACGACTGAAATTTATACCCATTTAGATCGCGCCTACCTAAGTCAAATGGTTCAGGATTTTCATCCGATGAATCGAAAGATTTAAGCCTCGTCAGGATAGGGTATAAATACGAAATTGGTGAATTGGCCGTCAACCACAAATAAACAAGCAAACTCTTCAATGTCCTTGTAATTTTGCTCAAACAGTTCACGGTTTTCTTCAGCGATTAATTTGCGTTGAATAAACTCCTCTAACAGAGATGCGTGATAATTCCATTTATTCTCTCCTAACTCAGAAACGCCAATTAACTTTTGGCCGATTTCAATCGGACGTTGTGAACAAACAAATATGGGGTAATCAGAGAATCCTCTTTTTTTGATTTGATAGGCAGCCTCTTTCAATGCATCAGCTACTTTGATAAAATCACTCGATATAAGACCTAAATATTTCCCATTTAATTCGGGCGAATTAGGTGCATTTGACAGGGCTGTGTAGTCTTCGATCATGGAATTAGCTTCTACTTAATAATAATAATTGAATGTCTTTCACTGCCTTCTTGAACAGTTTCCCCATATGCGTATTTGTCACATGGCCTTGGTAACAATATATACCCTTCATAAAGGATTTTCCTTGCCAAAGCATCTCCTCAACACCCCCCGTTTTTCCTGCCTTCAGAATAAACGAAGTCAATAAATTGCTCATAGCTAGGCTTGCAGTTTTGGCAACCAAGGAAGGTATATTCGGTACGCAATAATGCGTAATTCCATATTTTGTAAAGGTCGGTTTCCCAAGATGACTAAGCTCAGAAGTTTCAAAACAACCCCCTTGGTCAATGCAAACGTCCATAATTAAAGTTCCAGGTTTTAATTTGCTGACCATCTCTTCCGTGATAATGCAAGGAGTAACGCCCGAATCGGAGCGGAGGGCGCCAACTATCAAATTGGCTTCTTGCAAAGCATTGGGGAGGTTTTCAGAATCAATTACCTGGGTGACCAATGGGAATCCGAGAGATTGTTTCAGTCGCTGCAATTTATACATGTCCTTGTCAAATACTTGGATTTGAATACCGGCATGCCATGCGGCACGGGCAACTTGTTCGACAACATTTCCAGATCCTAATAAAACAATCCGACAAGGGGAAACCCCGGTAACATTGCCTAATAAAATGCCGCCACCTTTAACCTCACTTAATATTTGGCTAGCGATAGGTAAGACCATTTGACCAGCAATTTCTGCCATACTTTTAACAAAGGGCAAGCCTCCGCCATTATCTTCCACAAATTCCAAACCAATCGCCATGATTTTTTTGGCATTAATTTGATCAATCGCCTCTGAGCTTAGTTGGTATTTCGCCGCACTCGCCACAAATGTTTGCCCCGGCTTCATGTATCCAATTTCCTGTAGGCTAGGGGCATTTAGTTTTAATACCAACCCACATTGCCACACTTCTTGTGTTTGATCCGTCACAGAAGCACCTGCCAATATGTAATCGGAATCGCTGAATCCTGCGCGATCGGCCGCTCCACGTTCCATGCGTATTTCATGGCCATTCGCTACCAGTAATTGCACAGCTTGAGGACTTAAACTGATTCGATTTTCGTGACTCGAGCTTTCTTTGGGTAGTCCAATTTGAATGCTTTTAGCATTTTGTTTGGTCCATGACATGGCCTCCATCGGCATAATGCCTTGCTGAGAAAGTAATTCGTGAAAAGGATTAATGGTGCTCATGGAGTGTCAGGCTTCTAGTATTTTCGTCAACAGTAGTTAGTTTAAATTCTACATGGGGAATATTCCAAAGTTCTTCCGCTTGTTCTGGCCATTCAATTAAGCATATGTTTCCTGAATCCAGATAATCTTCCATGCCAATATCTAAGGCCTCTTGCGCATTTTTTAATCGGTATAAATCGAAATGATAAATATCCGAATCGTTTGGTCGCGCATATTCATTTACTAATGCAAAGGTAGGACTTTGGACATGTCCTTCCACACCTAATTGGCGCGTTAATTCTTTGATTAATGTTGTCTTTCCTGCGCCCATTTGACCTCGAAATAACCATATAGGGCTATGTGCTACTGCCACTGGAATTAATTCCTGTGCTACTTTTGCTAAATCACCTAACGCATATGCCTCCCAAGTTTTCATAGGTCAATGTCTCCCAATTGCGGTCTAATGAGGATTTCTTCTAATACTGTCGAGGGGTTCATTTGGTAGGCCGACCAGATCGTGGATGCAATATCGTCTGCCGGTATAAATCTTTCTGCGGGCAATTCCACGCCATCCCAGGAAGGAGTTAACGTGGCACCTGGTAAGATAGCCGTCACGCGTATTCCTTGCGTTTTCGTTTCTTCGCGAAGTACTTTGGTCATGCCTAAAAGGGCAAATTTACTAATGCAATAAGAGCCACCCAAGGTATATGCGGTAATCGATGCGGTCGAACACATATTAAAAATGTGTCCCGATTTTCTAGATTGAAACGTAGGCAAAAAAGCACGAGTCAAATGATATGCACTGTATAAATTTGTTTCAATTTGCTTCTCCAAAACACCATCCTCTTCATTTTGGATTTGACCAGGAAGAAAAACTCCTGTATTATTAACCAAAACTTCGATGGAAGTAGATTGTTCGAGTACCCAAGTAGCAAAGGCTTGCACTTGTTTTTTGTCACTTAAATCCGCCGCATACGTATGCAATCGTGGATTATTGTATTCAAGCGATAAAGCATTCAACTTTTCTTGACTACGTGAACAAGTGAAAACTTGGAAACCTTCCTGAAGGAATTTTTTTACCAATGCCTTTCCAATTCCCTGACTTCCGCCACTAATTACTATCGATTTATCCATTATCTTTGGTGCTCATTGTTTGTGCAACACATGTCAAAATTAGGCAAATATTTACTCTTCCTCGGTAAGCTTTTTACAAATCCTGAAAAATTTCGGGTGAATTGGAAATTGATTATGCAGGAATCCAAAGATATCGGGATCGATTCGATGTTGATTGTCACGATTGTTGCCAGTTTTTTAGGAGCCGTTACGTGCGTTCAGACAGCGGCCAACATGGAGAATCCGTTTGTTCCGAGATATATCATCAGTTTAATTGTTCGTGATTCGACCATTTTGGAATTAGGTCCTACGATTACGTGTGTGGTTTTAGCAGGAAAAGTGGGTTCTAACATTGCCGGTCAATTAGGTACCATGCGTATCACCGAGCAAATTGATGCACTTGAAGTCATGGGAATTAATTCTTCTTCTTACTTAGTGCTACCCAAAATGATCGCGGCTATGTTGACCTTCCCCATGTTGGTTACGATGGCCTGTTTTTTAGGTATTTATGGTGGTTATTTAGCGGGTTGGTTGACTGGATCTGTTACTCCCCAAGATTATATCCACGGTTTGCAATTCGATTTCAAACCTAATTATGTTCTTTTTGCTTTGATCAAATCCTTGGTGTTCGGCTTTTTGGTCGTGTCTATTTCTGCTTTCCAAGGTTTTTACACTAAAGGTGGAGCTTATGAAGTAGGTAAAGCAGGAACTGCCGCTGTAACTAATGCTTGTATCGCTATTTTAGTTGCTGACTACCTGTTGGCCCAATTGCTCGTTGGCTAAATTCGATTGATATACACCTCGGTTGTTAGGGTAGAAGAGGCTGCACCGCGATAGGTGCCGAAAACAGGTGTAATTTCTTCAGGTAAGCAAGATGCAGCTAACGGGATGTGATTCCCAGCAACCACTTCGTGTTGCGTTGGATCGTAACCACGCCAACCTCCTCCAGGTAAATAAACTTCCACCCAGGCATGTAAATGATGTGTTTGATTTGGCAGGTCTACGGGTGCAATGCCCGTGTAGTAGCCAGAAACGAATCGCGTGGCAAGTCCCATGGCTCGGCAAAGTGCGGAAAACAACACGGCATAATCTCTGCAGGAACCTCTACGATTCATCAATGTATATTCGGGGGTATTAGGAGATCCTTCTTCTCGGATTTCGTAGGCAAATTGTTTATAAATAAATGCATTGACATCACTCAGGAATTCGGAAGTGCTCCACTGAACTTGTGAAGCCAGGTGACGGGCCGTTTGTTCGACGACAGGTGTGACGCCATCTAGTCCTAAATAGGGAGCAAGCGTCTTTAAATAAGAATCTGAATACCGCATCGGGAGTCGTTTGCTCTCAAATGGGAAGTATACAAAATCAAATGGGTTGAATTCCGTAGTTTCTACGATCGCATTGACTTCAATGTGCAAGCGATCTGTAGGTTCCTTAAAGAATAAGATGTTTTGAATGTTTCCTTCCGGATCTAAATTTTTGGAAATTTGAACAGGGGTTGGAGAGATACTCAGGTCAAATTCTTTGACGGTTAATAAAGAGCTTTTACGTGGATGCACATATAAAACATGTGGCTCCAGATGGACAGGTTCGCTGTATGAATACGCTAAACTATGGTGGATTTTAGCGATCATTTCGAAAGTGAAATTAGGTCTTTCATCCAATTTTCTTCGATGCTTTCAAGGGATTTGCGTAAAGCTAGATTCCAGTCATCGGAGATTTTTTGCATATCTTCTTTGTATAAACGCACTTCTTTGGCCTTAAAGGTGCCTTTTTCGTATACGACAACATCAATCGGAAAATCGACATCATTGGTGCTGACTTGGGTGGCGTCAAATGAAAGAAAGCCCATTTTTAACGCGTCTTTTAGAGGGGTGTCAAAATGAAGATTTCTATTTAGAAGCGGTTTACCATAATTCGAGTTACCAATAATCTGATATTTTAACCCATCATTAATTTCAATCCAATTACCCTCTGGAAAAATCAGGAATAATTTATGCGTATCGTCTTTGGGCATTTGACCACCTACAATTGCATGTAGATTGAATTGGTAGCCTTCTTTTTCTAATGCTTCTCTATCTTCCTGTGCAACTTTTTTGAGCATTTGCCCAAATGACGTAGCCGCCTGAAACATATAATCATAGCTCGTTTCCTCTTCGTCTACAGTTTGATTGAAGTAGGTGACCGCTTTGTCACGCACTGACCTCAAACCAGCTGTCATGATAAACAGGCTATGATTTTTAATTTCATGAATCGAGATTTTTTTATTGGAATACATCTCATTGCCCGCTGTAATGCGCGTGTCCGCAATAGCGATGAGACCTTCTTTAACCGTTATTCCTAAGCAATATGTCATAAGTTCAATGGTGGCAAATGGGAGCGCAATATTACAAATATTTCTGGTATGCTGCTGTTAACTTACTGGCTTCAAGTCGAAATAGGTATTGAAAATGGTTTGGCCAATTTCATTATTTTTCGTTTGGAAGTTGTCAAGAAATTGATGCAGTCCTGTTAATAATATGTCGTCAATTTCAGTGAACTGGACTTCAGAAAGGAGTTTGGAGACCTTTTTTTCGGCCAAATTTGAATATCCGTGATCTGATGATGTTCCAGAAATGGCATATAATGAAATCTCAGATTCTTGTAAACAATGCACCACAGATCTGGGGAAGCTTTTATCCAAAATTAAAAATTCCACGATGTTGCGAGGATTAATCACTTTGTATTGTTGGCGAAACATATTGTAGGCTGAATTTGATTTCAACACGGCCGACCACATCAATAGGTCTAGCGGAGAACCAATGGCTTCAATATCGGGTAAAAGGGTAAAGTATTTAACATCTAGAAAGCGGGTTGTTTTATCGGCGCGCTCAAGCAATTTCCCTAATTGTCCAAAATGCCAACCTTCTCCTCGCGTGATGGTGGAATCCACGATACCATAAAATAATTGGCTACCAGATTTGATTTCTTCTAGAAAGCCTTGGTAACGAGAAATTTCCCATTGTTTACTGCCTTCTACGCGATCTTTAACCTTCCAATACACCTGATTGACATATTCCCACATTTCTCTAGAAATACTTTCTCGAATGGTACGAGCATTTTCTCGTGCGCTATATAAACAAGAAAGAATGGAATTAGGATTAAGTTCATCGAATGTCATGAAATACAAGACATTCTCACGATTAGCCTTTGAGTAATGTTCAAAGAAATTATAATGATCTGCCGTGGCTACGATAAGTGGTTCCCATTGTTCGGGGACATTCGGTGGTAAATCCAAGGCTAAATTAAAATTGACCGAGATGAAGCGGGCATAATTGTCGGCTCTCTCAATATAGCGATTCATCCAATAAATGGAATTAGCAACACGACTTAACATAGGCTTTATAAATTTTTAAATGCTTGATTACCCTAAAGGTTAATTTAAAATTAGCTTTTTTCACCAAAGTGCCATCACCTCAAAAAGTTTTTTTTCAAATGTCTCTGGAAACTTCAGATAATCCTTGATTTATTCCCATTATCTAGGGGGCATTTTGTATTTTTGTTGCTTCTTTTAAATCACCTGGATGATATGATTTATCAAAAACTTATTAAGCCATTCTTCTTTTTGTTTGACGCGGAGCGTGCCCATTATTTATTGGCTGACATGCTCAAGTTTTTGATGAGAATACCAGGTGTTTCAGCTGTTTTTCGTGCTGTTTATGGGTTCGAGCACCCTAGTCTTCGTCGGACTGTTTTTGGGATTGAATTTCCGAACCCGGTTGGATTGGCCGCAGGCTTTGATAAAAATGCTTTATTGGTTGATGAATTAGCCACCCTTGGTTTTGGGTTTATTGAAGTGGGAACGGTTACACCGAAACCTCAAGATGGAAATGATAAACCACGTTTATTTCGTTTGCCTGCCGATGAGGCGATCATTAATCGCATGGGATTTAACAATGAGGGATTAGCTAAAATGAAGTCGCGATTAGAGGCTCGGCAATCTCCTGTGATCATCGGAGGGAATTTAGGGAAGAACAAGGTGACACCAAACGAATTGGCGGATGACGATTACTGCCAGGGATTTGAGACTCTTTATCCGGTCGTGGATTATTTTGTTGTCAATGTAAGTTCTCCCAACACCCCCAATTTACGTGCTTTGCAAGAAAAGGAGCCTTTGAAACAATTGCTTAGTCGTCTACAAGAGTTAAATCAACGCAAGCCCAAATTGAAACCCATTTTATTGAAAATTGCTCCAGATTTAACAAATGAACAACTGGATGATGTCGTTGACATTGTGTTAGAAACAGGTATAGCTGGATTAATTGCAACCAATACAACTTTATCACGGGAAGGTTTGCAAACTGACACTTCGATGACGCAAGAGGCGGGGGGATTGAGTGGTAAGCCGGTGCGAGATCGATCCACGGAAGTAATTTCGTATATCCATAAAAAATCAAAAGGAAAGATCCCCATGATTGGCGTGGGAGGAATACATTCAGGGAAAGATGCGATTGAAAAATTACGAGCAGGGGCATCCTTGGTTCAAATTTATACGGGTTTTATTTACGAGGGGCCTGGTTTGATACAAGATATAAATCGTGCCATTGTTTCAGAAGGACTTTAAAATTTGATTTTGTAAATCAAATCAAAAAGTCGAAATTTATATGTTATTAATACCCCTGCATTAGATGGCCAAAAAGATTGTTAATCCTACGAGTACACTTCAAATTAGTTTTGATAAAGAATCGAAAAAAGATCGTGTTCCGGGCGAAGTATCCTATCGTATTCGATTGATTTTTGGCTGGTTTTTGTTTTTCATTGGAACCTTATTGACACTTGCTTTCGTCTCCAATTTTGTGGTTGGCGTCGCTGACCAAAGCGAAGTTGAGTTAGGTACCGCTGATGTCATTGCTGGATCTGATATTCCTGTGAAGAACTGGGCAGGGTTACTGGGCGCTAAAATCGCGCATTTCTTTATATTTCGAACTTTCGGTTGGTCTTCTTTATTGTTAATTCCACTGTTCTTTTTGTCGGGTCTGAAACTAGCATACAAGCGTGAAATTTATCCGGTAGATCGTTTATCCTGGCAAGTATTATTTTACATCATTTGGGGTAGCTTAGTTTCTGGATTTTTAGTTTATCAATTAGATTTACCACATTCATTTGGCGGTGGAGTAGGCTTTTTTGTCACGGAGAAGTTAACGCAGTTGATCGGTTACCTATCAATCTTTTTAGTGCTTTTCTTGGGATTGGTATTCTTCGTATTGTTTTACCAATGGAATCCTTCGAAGCCGAAAGTGGCGCCCTTAGCTGCTGGCTTGGCGGATGTGGAAGGTGGTGTAATGCCAGAATTAGAAGAGGATTTCATCGATGACGACGAGACCTTCCATGTTGATAATGAAGACCTAGAAACCTATCGTCCCCATGTTCCTCCCGTTAAATTAGAAGATGAGGTAGCTGAAGTTTTGCCTGCGGATTTGCCGATCATTGAGGAGCAAATTGCGGAAAATGCGATTGAGGAGGTAGATGAAACACCCTTTACGTTCAAAGTAGCAGATGAAGATGATGCTGCCGTTGAAGAAGTTGAAGAGGCGCCGATGAACTCGGCGGTTCAAGCGAATGATTTGGTCGCTCAGTTTGGTTTGTATGATCCAACGGCTGATTTGCCTAAGTATGTATATCCTACTTTGGATTTGTTAAAAGAATACGATCAGAAAAATCAGACAACTCAGGTGACCATGGATGAGTTGAAAGAGAATAAAGAAAAGATTGTTGAGACGCTTTTGAATTATGGTATTGGGATTCAAAAGATTGAGGCAACGATTGGGCCCACAGTTACCTTATATGAAATTGTTCCCAAAGCTGGTGTTCGCGTAAGTAAAATCACTTCGTTGGAAGATGATTTGTCGCTTTCATTGGCTGCGATGGGAGTTCGTATCATTGGTCAAATGCCTGGCAAAGGAACGATTGGTATTGAAGTGGCCAACAAGAACCGGGAGATGGTACCTGTGCGTGCGGTGATTGGATCTGAGAAGTTTCAAAAGTCAACATACGATTTGCCAATCACCCTAGGTAAAACGATTTCAAATGAAATATTTGTAGCCGATTTAGCTAAAATGCCTCACTTATTGATGGCAGGTGCAACCGGTCAAGGTAAATCAGTAGGTTTAAATATGTTATTGACTTCGCTGATTTACAAGAAGCACCCAGCTACGTTGAAGTTTGTTTTGGTTGACCCTAAGAAGGTTGAGCTGTCATTGTTCAATAAATTAGAGCGCCATTTCTTAGCATGTTTACCTGACTCGGCGGAGGCTATTATTACGGATACGAAAAAGGTGGTAGCCACATTGAATTCGCTTTGCAAAGAGATGGATATGCGCTATGATAAATTGAAAATAGCGGGTTGTCGGAATATCAAGGAGTATAATCAGAAATTCATTAATCGTCGATTGAATCCGAATGAGCATGATTTCATGCCCTATATCGTATTAGTAATTGATGAGTTGGCCGACTTGATGTTGACCGCCGGAAAAGAAGTAGAACATCCGATTGCGCGTTTGGCTCAATTAGCGCGTGCGATTGGTATTCACTTAGTCGTTGCGACACAAAGACCTTCCGTAAACGTCATTACGGGTACGATTAAGGCCAACTTCCCTGCGCGTTTATCGTTTAAAGTAATGTCTAAAATTGACTCTCGTACGATTTTAGATGCAGGCGGTGCGGATCAGCTTGTTGGGATGGGTGACATGCTATTATCGATGGGATCTGAAGTTATTCGTTTACAATGTGCGTTCGTTGACACACCGGAGGTGGAGGAGATTTGTGATTTTATTGGAAACCAACAAGGCTATACGACGGCATATTTATTGCCAGAGCCGGATTCGGATGAGATGGGTGGACAAGATCGTGGTGAGATTGATTTAGGAGATCGTGATGCATATTTTGATGAAGCGGCTCGTTTGGTGGTGATGCACCAGCAAGGAAGCACGTCGTTAATTCAGCGTAAATTGAAATTAGGTTATAATCGTGCAGGCCGACTAATCGATCAGTTAGAAGTTGCTGGTATTGTTGGTTCTTTCGGTGGCTCAAAGGCACGTGAAGTATTGGTTAAATCGGAAACTGAATTGGAAGAAATTTTGAAAAATTTATAAGTATGAAAAAGATTATTTTATTCGTTTTTCTAAGTTTACCCGTCTTTGCTCAATCAAATTCTGCGGTCAGTATGATCGATAAGATGCAGCAGAAATACAAAGGAATGGGATCATTCTCCGCTAACTTTAGTTACCAAACAGATGGTAGCGCAAACATGACTGGATCGATTACAGTCAAAGGGACGAAGTTTCGTTTAAAGACTGCTGGCCAAGAGATCTTTAATAATGGTAAAGAAGTTGCCACTTATATCAAGGAAATTAATGAGGTTAACATTTCTTCGTTTGACCCAGCTGATGGTGATTTAAACCCTGCTAAAATTTACACGTTTGATAAGAAAGGGTATAAGTTTAAGTTGGTGTCCGAAACAGCTGGAACCGCCACAATCGAAATGGCCCCAGGTGCGAAAGCAAGTCAGGTAAAGCAAATTACGCTTAAAATCAATTCTGCTGACTACACTGTTAAGGAATGGACGATTGTCAATAAGGCTGGGAAAAAGCAGGTCTTTAAAGTAACTAAATTGAATCCGAAGGCCGGTGTCGATGATTCTTATTTTACGTTTAGTAAAAAGTTATTTCCAGGGGTAGAGGTGAATGATTTGAGATAAGAATTTTAAAATAGGTGCATAAAAAAAGACGCGATAATCATCGCGTCTTTTTTTATCAGTTGATTTTTCTAAACTAATTGAAGTACCAATTGCTTCATGATCTCCAAGCCATCTGTATTATTCAAATCTGGATCAGCGGCGCGTTCTGGATGTGGCATCAATCCAAATACATTACGGCCTTCATTGCAAATTCCAGCAATGTTCAATAAGCTTCCATTTGGATTAGCAGATTCAGTCACTTGGCCTGCATCGTCGCAATAATAGAACAATATTTGATCATTAGCCTGTAAGGATGCTAACGTAGCTTCATCAGCAAAATAACGTCCCTCTGCATGGGCGATAGGTATTTTATATGCTTTGTTTAAATCTAATTCTTGAGTAAGTAGGGCATTATTTGTAGCCGCTTTTAGGTAAATGTTCTTCGAAATGAATTTCTGCGAATTGTTGCGCAATAAAACACCTGGAAGTAAGTGCGCTTCTACTAAGACTTGGAAACCATTGCAAATTCCCATTAAATAGCCACCGTTTTTAGCAAATTCGATGACATGTTCCATAATCGGAGAAAAGCGTGCGATAGCACCTGAACGAAGGTAATCCCCATAAGAGAAACCACCAGGAACGATAAGAAAATCGCAGCCTTGTAAATCCGTGTCTTTATGCCATAACTTAATAGCTTCATGGCCTAAACTTTGAATAACACCTACTGTATCATCATCGCAGTTTGAACCCGGGAATACAATCACACCAAATTTCATATCTTTTTTGTCTTAATTTGCTGCAAATTTAGGGCTTTTCACTGATTTATTTTAGCAAAAATTGCATAAAAAAAGCTGCACGTTGATGGTGCAGCTTTTTACTTGATTTACTAAATCCTAGTAACGGTAATGCTCTGGCTTGAATGGACCTGCTTGAGGTACGCCAATGTATTCCGCTTGTTCTTTTTCGAGTTTCTCCAACTTAGCTCCGATGTGTGCAAGGTGCAAGAATGCTACTTTCTCATCTAAGTGCTTAGGTAAGATGTAAACTTTGTTTTCGTAATTTTTCGAATTAGCCCATAATTCTAATTGAGCTAATGTTTGATTACAGAATGAGTTCGACATCACGAATGAAGGATGACCCATCGCGCAACCTAAGTTTACTAAACGACCTTCAGCTAAAACGATTACGTTTTTGCCATCGATGGTATACATGTCAACTTGTGGTTTGATTTGGTCCTTAGTAGAACCATAATTGTTGTTCAACCACTCCATATCGATTTCGTTGTCGAAGTGACCGATGTTACAAACGATCGCTTTGTCTTTCATTGCTTTGAAGTGACGGTCACGAATAATTTTCACGTTTCCAGTCGCTGTTACAAAGATGTTTGCGCGTGTCGCAGCCTCGTCCATTGGAACTACTTCATAGCCATCCATAGCTGCTTGTAAAGCACAAATTGGATCGATTTCAGTCACTAATACACGGCAACCAGCACCACGTAATGAATCTGCTGAACCTTTTCCTACATCACCATATCCTGCTACGACAGCAACTTTACCAGCTAACATTAAGTCAGTTGCACGACGAATCGCATCAACTAATGATTCTTTGCAACCGTATTTGTTATCAAATTTAGACTTTGTAACAGAATCATTCACGTTGATTGCTGGCAAGAATAAAGTGCCATTTTTCATACGCTCATATAGACGGTGAACGCCTGTTGTTGTTTCTTCTGATAAGCCTTTAATACCTTCAATTAACTCAGGGTACTCATCAAAAACCATATTCGTTAAGTCACCACCATCATCTAAGATCATGTTTAATGGTTGCTTTCCTTCACCGAAAAATAATGTCTGCTCAATACACCAGTTGAATTCTTCTTCATTCATGCCTTTCCAAGCATAAACTGGAATTCCTGCAGCAGCAATTGCAGCTGCAGCGTGATCTTGGGTAGAGAAAATGTTACATGATGACCAAGTAACTTCAGCTCCTAAGGCTGTTAATGTTTCGATCAAAACGGCTGTTTGGATTGTCATGTGTAAACATCCAGCAATACGCGCTCCTTTTAAAGGTTGTGCTGCGCCAAATTCTGCACGTAATGCCATTAAGCCAGGCATCTCTGCTTCCGCTAATTGAATTTCTTTACGACCCCAATCGGCCAATGCAATGTCTTTTACTTTGTAGGGTACATACGTACCAGCTTGTGATGCCATTATGTGTTGAATTTTATTTCGAAATCTTATTAAAGTGCAAATTTACTTCTTTCTTGAACACCAACAAATTTTTGTTTGGACTTCAGGCAGAAATCTTATCTATTGGTTATTCATTTGCCAAAAAAGGCAATACACTTTCCAATTGTATTCCTCTAGAGCCTTTAACTAGTAAGAAGCTAGATTTGATTGGATTATCTTGTAGCCAATTATGTAGACCAAATTTGTCTGGAAAGTAAAATGCTTTAGGTAAATGAGTTAATGCGTGCTGCATGTGCTCGCCAACTAACAACACTTTTTCAAATTCAAATGAAGCGATCATTTCGCCTAGGGATTCGTGCTCTTTGGAAGATAAATCTCCTAATTCGAACATGTCTCCAAGAATTAATACTTTGGGTTTGTTTTCTGTCTCCGCAAAATGACTGATGGCCGCCTGCATGGATGATGGGTTCGCGTTGTAAGCATCCATTAAAACTTGGTTAGATCCAATTTTAATGTATTGTGAACGATGGTTGGTAGGTTCGTAAGAAGCGATCCCTGCTTTACATTGCTCATCAGATAAGCCAAAAAATTTGCCAACGGCTATTGCCATTTGGATATTCTCAAAATTGTATATTCCTGGTAAGTGTGACTGAACTTGAGTTCCGTCTGAACAGGTAAAACGGATAAACGGTTTCGCTTCAATCAAGGTTGTTGGCATCGCGTCATTGGCATAAACCACGTGTGTGATATTGCGCTCTTCGCTCATTTGATGCACGATATTTTTGTCTTTGGGTAGAAATACATATCCGCTATTGGCAGCTACATAATCGAATAATTCCCCTTTGCCTTTAATGACTCCCAGTTCTCCTCCGAAGCCCTCCAAATGAGCTTTTCCGATATTCGTTATTAAGCTATGCGTTGGTTGAGCGATGTCAACAAGTTCTTTAATGTCACCTTGTTTATTTGCTCCCATTTCAATGACCGCAATTTCATGAGTTGCTTGTATTGAAAGTATCGAAAGTGGTACGCCAATGTGGTTATTTAAATTTCCTGTTGTGGCAAAACAATTGAATTGCTGCGACAAAACAGATAAAATCAATTCCTTGGTCGTTGTTTTACCATTAGAACCCGTTAATCCAATGACAGGAATCGACAAGGTTTTGCGGTAGGCCGTGGCTAAATCTTGTAATGCCCGAAGACCATCATTTACTAAAAGTGTTTTGGAACCCGTATCATAGGCAGGATCGTCAATGATTGCACAGCAAGCACCTTTGGCAAGCGCTTCTTCTGCCATGGCGTTAGCATTGAAATTAGGGCCCTTTAAGGCAAAAAACATATTTCCTGCTTGTATCTTACGGGTATCTGTACAAACCCCTGTGGCGGCTTGGAAATGGGCTAATAATGATGAGTTTGATATCTTCATATGGATAATCGACGGCCATTTTGCATATTGCGACTACAAATATCGAATGAAAAATCTTTTAATCCTTTATTTAGCGCTGATTCCTCTGCAATTCCTGGGTCAAGGGATTAATTTGAATCAAAATTCAGGGATTTTGGTGCAAAAATCAGGCGAAACCTTATTAAATGCGTTTGCCGGTGGAATGAATGCGACCCAGTTCGAATCCGTTGATTTGAATCAAGATGGTTTAGAAGATTTAGTGACTTTTGATCGCACCATCGAAAAATCAGTTGCATTTATTAAACAGGGTTCGAACTTCATTTTTGACCCAGTAATCACTAGCCAATTGCCTAATTTTAATCATTGGATGCGCTTTGTTGATTATGATGGCGATGGTAAAAAGGATCTTTTTTGTGCCGCCCCCGCAGGGATTCAGGTTTTTCGAAATACAAGTAAAAGCTCAAGTGTCTCATTTGAGTCTATTGCCAATCCAATATATACCGAAGGGTTTTCTGGGAAAATCAATCTATATGTATCGAATGTGGATATTCCAGCGATTGCAGATATAGATGGAGATGGGGATGTCGATGTACTCGCTTTTGATCCCAGTGGGCATTATGTGGAATTTCATCAAAATCAATCCAAACAATCTGGCAAGCCACTTGATTTTAAGAAATTGGGTGATTGTTGGGGTGATTTTGTTGTTCGTTCCTGTGGTGATATTCTGTTAGGAACGCCTTGTTCTGCAGAAATCGCATTGGAATCAGTCGCTCAGCCCATGCGCGCCTTACATGCCGGAAATTCCTTAAATGTGTTCTTTCATGATGGTATTCCTGATTTGATCTATGGACATATTGGTTGCCCTGATTTGGTTTATTTATTGAATCAAGGAACTCAGCGTACACCTCGTTTCACTGAAGTTAAAGTAGGATTCCCAAAGCCATTGAGTTTGGGAACATTTTTAAATGCTTCATTGGTGGATATAAGTGGTGATTCAAAACCAGAACTGTTAGTTTCTCTTAGTACAGCGGATAACAATGGCTACATGCAAGATTTTCAGCAATCAAATGTAGTGTTTAAGTATGTTAATGGGAATTGGCAGCAAAATGAAGTTGCATTTTTGCAAAATCAAATGATTGATGTGGGCGAGAAGGCGAGTACTTGTTTCTGGGATGCCGATCGAGATGGGGATTTAGACTTACTGATAGCGAATGCTGGAATAAGAGAAGGAAATGATGTGAAGGCTTCTATTTATTATTTTGAAAATAAGTCTGGAGTCTTTCATTTTAGTTCAAGTGACTTTAAGAAGTTGAAAGATCAGTTGGCAGCAACAAATCTAATGCTTCAGTCGGCAGATTATGATTCAGATGGGATAAAGGATTTAATTATTTCGGGTCAAACAGGTCAGGGACCACGTATATTTTTAGTTTTCAATGCAGGTTTGAAATCGATCGATGTGCCAGATTTAGCATTTAGTGAGGTTCCTGTTTTTGTGGATTGGAATCAAGATGCTCAGTTGGACTTAATGGTCATCGAGAGAACAGGTAAGATTCGGACCCATGGAAATTCCGATTGGGGAAATTTAAGTTCGAATTTAAATTGGCGTCTTCGTAGTTTTTCTATGGCCGATTTAGATGGGGATGGTTCACTGGAATTTGTTGGCTTAGATCAAGAAGGCGGACTTCATATTGGGAATTACAATCCTTCGAAAAATGAATTGGTTTGGAAGACATCAGATTTTACGCGTCTTACCTTTGGCCGGAATGCCCAAATTATATGCGAAGACATCAATGCAGATGGTAAAAAAGATGTAATCGTAGGCATGGGTACCGGTGGTATTAGCCTAAGTTTGAATAATGGAGAATCACCCATCTGGCAAAAGTTAAAGAATGATTTATTTCAAATTTGGCCAAATCCAGCTAGTGATTACATGTATGTTCAAACTAAAGTGCCGGGAACGGTTTACGTGTATGATTTAATGGGAAGAATCATAGAACGGCGTAAAACTACGATGGGTGAAGCAATCCGATTTGATACCCAAGGTTTTAGTCGAGGAATTTACTTTTTGCTTTTTGATTCAGATGACGGAAAGGTCCAAACGCTAAAATTTGTATTGAATTAGAAAAATTTTCCAGCTCCTAGGATAATTTGTCGTAAACTCACAACGATAATGACGATTCCTACCATGATCATCATGCTTTTTACGGGAAGCTTGTTCGCCAAACGAGCCGCAATAGGAGCAGCAACTACGCCTCCTAAAATTAAGCCCGCAATAACTTGCCAATAGCCAAGTCCGATCACCGTAAAAAAGGTTAATGAAGAGGCTAGCGAAACAAAGAATTCAGTCAAATTCACGCTTCCAATGGTGTATTTCGGATGACGTCCGGATGCTATTAGGGTTGAAGAAACGATTGGTCCCCAGCCACCACCACCGATGGAATCTAGGTAGCCACCGAATAATGCTAACCAACCCACTTTTTTTAGTTGGCGTTTCTCTTGTCTCTTAATCAATGCTTTTCGAATGATGATCGCCCCTAAGATTAACGTATAAATGGAAACGATGGGTTTGATGTACCCTGCGTAATCTTCCAAGGAGGATAATACATAAGCCCCTAAAATGGCTCCAATTATTCCAGGAATGACGAGCGTTTTAAAAAGTTTTGAATTCACATTGCCAAACTTCAAATGCATGTAGCCTGAAACACCCGACGTAAATACTTCAGAGGCATGCACACTAGCTGAAGCCGCAGCGGGTGTAATGCCTACCGACATGAGAAAAGTGGTTGCTGTTACTCCGTAGGCCATCCCTAAAGCACCATCAATCATTTGGGCGATAAATCCACCTAAGATGTAATAAAGAATTTCAGAATTAACTGTGTTGAAAATGGCAATGACATTTTCAGCTGTTAAGTAGCTGAAAATTAAATGACCCACGATCATAAGGGCTAATGCATTACTGACGTGAATGATTACCTCTGTGATACTACGTTCTCGTTTCCAAATGATGTTTATCGCTTTTAATAAGCTAGGAAATTTGGGCTTATTGGGCGTTGAGTCGAGTTGAGCAGACATGTTTAAATTTATTATCCTACAAAATTAATAGACTTAACTTAATCTACCAATAAAGTAGAGTAAATATTTTTCACAAAAATCCCGTAAATTGCATGCCCTTTTGAAAAATAAATAATTATATGCGTTCAGAGTATCAATTTCGTGAGATCGAAAAAGTGTGGCAAGGATTTTGGGAACTAAACCAAACTTTCAAGGCACAAGTAAATCCAAATAAACCAAAATATTATGTGTTGGACATGTTTCCTTATCCCTCGGGAGCAGGATTACACGTTGGCCATCCACTAGGGTATATCGCGTCAGATATCATGGCGCGCTATAAGCGTTTGCAAGGTTATGAGGTTTTACATCCGATGGGATTTGATTCTTTTGGGTTACCAGCTGAACAATATGCGATTCAAACAGGCCAACATCCTGCCATTACGACCGAACAAAACATTACGCGTTACATTGAGCAATTGAAAAACATGGGTTTTTCATTCGATTGGTCTCGTGAGGTTCGTACGTCTGATGCGTCATACTATAAGTGGACGCAATGGATTTTTATGCAGTTATTTAACTCTTGGTATAATCAAGAAGTAGATAAGGCAGAATCGATAGAAACATTAAAAAGTATTTTGGCTTTAAAAGGGTCTATTGGACTGAAAGCAGTTTGTGAGGATGATGTGGAGCGTATTTCAGCGGAGGCCTGGAATGCGATGGGAGAGGAGGAACAATATGCGTATTTGTTGAATTTTCGTTTGGCTTACTTGGATGATTCGGTGGTCAACTGGTGTCCCCAATTAGGA
>JBEDFG010000003.1:0-24039 GCA_041175285.1 Bacteroidota bacterium
CATTTTCACACGGATATTCGAAGCATGAAGTGGGATGAATTGAACATAAATCCATCTATAAGCGCTCTATTTTATGATGCTTCTGAACGAATTCAGTTGCGCATCAAAGGAAAAGCCGTATTACATCATCAGGATCAACTCACAAATGAGGCCTGGCAAAAAACCTCATTTTCTAGTAGAAGATGTTATTTATCAGCAATTAGTCCTTCTAGCTTTTCGGATATCCCTACAAGCGGATTAACAGAACATATTGAGCAGGAAAATTTTAGCCAGGAAGAAAGTGAAATTGGCTATCAGAATTTTGGAATTGTCTCCATACAAGTTCAATCAATGGATTGGTTATGGTTGAATCATGCAGGGCATAGACGAGCTTATTTTGATTATGTGACGGGCATTAATCAATGGATGATTCCGTAATGGTATTGATTTGATCGCGATTAGGCATAAAAAAAGCCTCAGATAAATCTGAGGCTTTTTCTTTGGAAGTGATCCCGCTGGGATTCGAACCCAGGACCCATACATTAAAAGTGTATTGCTCTACCAACTGAGCTACGGAATCATCAAGCTTGCGCTTGTTATATAAAATGGTTCACTCTGGAACCGAAAGGAGATTCGATCACTGACCGACTCTCATTTGCATATGAGGCATTTTATTGCCTTATTGCGGTGCAAAACTAAGACTGTTTTTCGAATTATGCAAGTAAGGCATCTAAATAAAATTATATATTTTTCTTTTTTTTTGTTGGCCTTCTGTCAAACCGCTTATAGCCAAATAGATAGAAAGCAAATAAAGACTGCAGATTCCTTATTTCAGGCGAACCGACTGCTAGAAGCGGAAAAAATATACCGTTTAAATCTACCAAAAGCGTTATCTGAATCCGAAAATATCAAACTTAAATTGGCATTTATATCCAAGGCCAAGAATGACTACGTCCGGGAATTATACTTTCTTTCAAGTATTCACGCCAAAGAAAATTCATACGCAATCGCCAAAAGACTGGAAGAAATAGGAGCGAGGCACAACCTCACGGGATACGAAATCACGTTAATTGATCAAATAGAGTGGATTTACTTTGCTCTTTTCCCATACATCACGGGCATTTTACTTATCCTAGGACTATACGGCGTCACCATTTTGATCCTAAAATTTCGTCGACGCAGACGCATCCGCAAAGTTCAAATCTCGTATTTATTAGCCTATTTTTTGCTAGTACTTATTTATGCGAATTTCCCAGGATTCTTACATTATGGCATCATAACTACCGATAAAGCCTACCTGCGGGAATTCGCTTCAGCGGCAGCACCTGTAAAACAAATCTTGAAAAAAGGGAATCGCATTAATTATTGGAATACCAAGGACGTTTGGGTTACTTGCTTTCAGGATGGGCAAATTGGCTACATAAAAGCCAGCGACTATACACCGATTGATTAAAGGTGTAAAATTTCGAAACTTAAGTCCAAAATGATGTCACGCTCTGAAACGGCTTGACCAATCACTCCTTTAACCTTTAGATCTGCATTTTTTATAGCTTCTAAGACGCGAACTACTTTAGAAAGGGGGTAATTACGTTTGGCATTCATATAATCCCGGACGAAATACGGATTAACGCCAATTTGCTTGGCAATCTCTGCGTCCGACATAGATCCCATGTCGTGTACTTGAAGCACCTTCATGAAATAGTTAAATAACATGATCAACATCGGCGGAACTGGATTCTGTTTCGTGTTTTCGGCAAAATAAAAGGCGATCTTTTGGGCTTTGGCGATGTTGCGCGATGAAAGCGCATTCTGAAACTCAAATATGTTGTATTCTCGGCTGATACCGATGAATCGCTCGATTTCTTCAGCTCCTACTTCTGCCCCTTGAGGCAAATTGACTACTAATTTATCAGCCTCATGTGCCATGCGCTGCAAATCAGCCCCTACAAATGAAACCATTAATTCAACCGAGGCGGCTTGAATACTTAATCCTTTTTGTGCTAAATAATCTTTTAACCAAACGCCTACTTTATCTTCCTTAATCTTCTTAGAACAAACAACAACACCGTGCTTTTCAGCAACAGCCAGCACCTTTGCTTTCTCCGCAACTAAATTTTTAATGGTAAAAATTAACACCGTAGAGTCCGTTGGCCTATCGCAATAATCTTCCCAAGCTTTGAGATCATCATTACCTTTGGCCTCTTTTCCTTTTGCCAAAGCTTCCAAGAAACTAGCTTCTTTGACAATAATCACTTGACGTTCAGCCATCATCGGGTACCGACGAGCATACGAAATCACTGAACCCATGGTCTGATCTTTACCAAAAAGCACAAATTGATTAAAGCTTTTCTCGTCATCGCGCAAAATTCCATCTTCAAGCGCATCAGCCACCTGGTCAATAAAAAATGGCTCATCTCCATGGATTACATAAATAGGCGCAAATTTCTTGGCTTTAATGTCTTTAAGTACGTCTTGAGGGGATTTTTGCATTTGTTGCAGTGGGCAGTAGTCAGTAATCAGTTGTCAGTGACCTGTTGTCAATAAGTTAGTAACACAATTATAATTTTGTTTTCAAAGATAATTAATTTTTATGACTGACAACTGAGTCCCAACTTCTGATTACTGATTACTGACAACTGATTACTGACTACTAGCGACTTTTAACTCTTTTCCCTATCTTTACCCCCTCATTCAAAACATCCATTTCATGCAAATTGCACCTAATTCAGTTGTTTTTATCTCGTACGAACTTGCTTTCCCAGATGAAAATGGCCAACCAGACGTCGTTGAGATCGTAGATGAAAACGAACCGATGGTATTTATCCACGGATTAAGTGGACTTCCTGAAAGTTTTGAGGCTAATTTAATGGGCCTGAAAGCTGGAGATACCTTTAATTTTAATATTGCAGCAGAGGATGCCTATGGCAACATCGATCCGAATGCCATCATATCATTACCAAAATCCATCTTTGAAGTCGAAGGACAAAAGGCCGACGATATCCTGAAAGTTGGCAATTATATCCCCATGACAGACGACCAAGGCAATCGCATGCAAGGCCTGGTAGTTTCAATCGGCGACGATCATGTCATGATGGATTTCAACCACCCATTGGCTGAAAAAGAATTAATTTTCACCGGAAAAGTTATCAAACTAAGAGAAGCTACTGCTGAAGAACTTGCACACGGTCACGTGCACGGCGAAGGCGGGGTACACCACTAGAATTAAGAGGTAAGAGGTAAGAATTAAGAGATTAAATTCATACTATTTACCTCTTACTTCTTACCTCTCACCTCATTATGATGAAACCAACCTTCGATTCCATCTACATGGAACTTGCTGAAAAACTGGCGCTTCGCTCGCATTGTACGCGTGCGCAAGTAGGAGCGGTTTTGACTAAAGATACCCGAATCATTTCAATCGGATATAACGGTCCACCGCAAGGTACGCACAACTGTGATGAAGATTTTCACGAAGAGGGTGGATGTCCACGTGACTCGAAAGGTTCTTGCTCGCTAGCTTTGCATGCGGAGCAAAATGCCATTCTTTACGCTTCCAAAAATGGTGCATCTATAGAAGGTTCTACCATCTATGTCACGCTTTCACCCTGTATTTCATGCGCTCGCATTATCTACAGCATGAAAATTAAGCGTGTTATTTATCTTAATAGTTATGCTGCTTACAAAGGGTTAGCCTCCGATGAAGGTGTCGATTTCTTACGGAAATTTGGAGTTGATGTCGTCGCCTATAAGGATATTCAGTAGAGACGCGATACCTCGCGTCTTTTTTTTAAATAGACATTTTGAAATAGACGCGAAGTATCGCGTCTCTACAGTCCAACGTCCAACGTCTAACGTCTAAAAAAAAAGACCTCACAAATGTGAAGTCTTTTTTTTAGTAGCGGGGAGCAGAATCGAACTGCCGACCTTTGGGTTATGAATCCAACGCTCTAACCATCTGAGCTACCCCGCCAAAACATGGTGCAAAGGTAATTGAAAGGTACTAGAGTCACAAATATTTTGTGAATACTTATTAAATTTGAGACAGATTTGGGAATTAGGTAAGATAGTTTACCTTTGTTTATATCAATAAATTAGGCGTATGGGACAGCAGCATTTTGAATTCGAATACGAGATAAAAGCCTCTCCAAAAGTACTTTATCCTTATATCAGTTCTGCTTCCGGGCTCCAACAATGGTTTGCGGAAAAAGTTACTGTCAAAAATGCTGAATTATTCCTTTTCTATTGGGATAATGAAACCCATTCAGGGCATCTGGTTCAAAACAAGGTAAACAAATCTGTTAAATTTGACTTTTCTGGATCAGATCAAGCTCCCTTGAGTGCAATCATCGAAATTAAACTTGAAGTAAGTGAACTGACGAACGCCACCTATCTGAAAATTTACGATAGCGCTTCGACGTTTAAAAGTCCAGCAGACGCTCAAGAATTATGGGACTACCTAACAGATAAACTAAAAGAAATCGTCGGCAGTTAGTATGCGTAAAATTGACAAACTTGTATTACAAGCATTTTGGGGGCCTTTTGCGCTTACATCCCTGGTTGTAATATTTATTTTCTTACTCCGATTAGTACTCTTTTACTTCTCAGACCTTTTCGGCAAAGACCTTGGATTCTTCGTCTATGTCGAACTATTCTTCTATTTTTCACTCATTACGCTTCCACTTGCATTACCTCTTTCCGTCCTACTTTCTTCCTTAATGACCTTCGGAAAATTAGGTGAGAATTTTGAATTAACCGCGCTCAAAAGTGCTGGAATATCCATCACACGTATTATGCGGCCGATTTTTATCACAGCAATTGGCTTAAGCATATTTATGTTTTGGTTTAATAATGTGGCTTTGCCGTGGGCCAACTTGAAAGGGTGGGGCTTATTGTATGATATCAAAACCACGAAAACGACATTAAATATCAAAGAAGGAATTTTCTATTCCGACCTTCCTGGTTATTCGATCAAAGTGGCTAAAAAATATGCCGACAATAAAACGCTGAAAAGTCTGATCATTTATGATCACACACATAATGATGGAAACCGACATGTTACCTTGGCAGATTCAGCGCAGATGTATACCATATTAAACAAGAAATACCTCATTTTTGAGCTATTTAATGGTAAAGACTACGTGGAGGATGCGGACAGAGGAAGCAATCTAGATGCCACCGATTTGGCCTTACATGAATTCAAAAAGAGCAAAATCGTCATGTCGCTCGAAGCATTTGACATGCATAAAACGGAAGATAATCAGTTTGCTCATCACGAAATCATGCGGAGTAATGTACAGCTAGATGAGGATGAAGATTCGCTCCGCCAAGTCATTCGAAATATCAAAAATGGTTTCCCAAAAGCCTGTGGACCCAATTTCATCTATTTCTTCCATCCGGTTTTAAATTCTTACAAGAACTTGAAAAAATCGAATTGGGTGGCCGCCAGAATTGATTCAGGAGCCAAAAAACGAAATCGCGATTTGTATGATGTTGTTGACCAACAAATCAATAACATGGGAATTTTTGCGGAAACTAATCGGGTGAATTTGGAATCACGTCAAGATAAGTTGATGAAAACACGTTTAGAATGGCATCGAAAATTCACCACATCCATAGCCATATTAGTCATGTTCCTTATCGGCGCACCGTTAGGAGCCATTATCAAGAAAGGTGGATTCGGGGTTCCCGTCGTTGTAGCCGTATCCTTTTTCATATTGATGTACATTATGAGCCAACAAGGCGATAAGATGGCCAAGGAAGGGAAGGTGCTCTTGGAAATTGGCGCTTGGATATCGAATACCATCCTGGGATTGATTGGATTATACTTTCTAAAGATAGCTGTGAATGATTCTCGTCTATTCGAGGCAGATAACTATTTAGTTATTTGGGGGCGCCTGAAGCAGAAATGGCAACGTGCGAATTGATTTGCATTTCTGAATAAATAGAAGTACTTTTGTGGATTAATTTTTCAAACACTTTAAACTGGTAAAAGATGTATTTGTCACCCGAAGTAAAACAAGAGATTTTCGAATCAAAAGGGAAAGCAAAGTCTAAGATCGATACTGGTTCTGCTGAGTCGCAAATTGCGTTATTCACATTCAGAATCAATCACTTGACTGAGCACTTAAAGAAAAACAAAAAAGACCATAGCACGCGCTTAGGACTTTTGAAATTAGTAGGTAAGCGTCGTCGTTTACTGGATTACTTAACTCGTACTGATATTTCACGTTACCGTGCGATTATCGCTGAATTAGGAATTCGTAAGTAATAAATTCAACAGGGTTCCATGTCGATGGAGCCCTGTTTTATTTGAATTTACCCCGTTTGAATTCTTCAAACATTACACTTGTTCACGCGAGGTTGCGTGAAAATTTTATCCGAAACGTATGTCATTTAACATCATTACAAAGCATATTTCGATGCCTGATGGCAAGGAAGTCCAAATTGAAACTGGCAAGTTAGCCAAGCAAGCGGATGGAGCTGTTGTCATCAAGTCAGGAAATATGATGTTGCTAGCCACTGTGGTAGCAAACAAAGAGGCCAAAGAAGGAGTTGATTTCCTTCCATTATCTGTAGACTATCAAGAAAAATTTGCGTCAAATGGACGTATTCCTGGTTCTTTCTTAAAAAGAGAGGCCCGTCTTTCCGATTATGAAATCCTAATCTCGCGTTTAGTAGACCGTGCATTGCGCCCTACATTCCCAGATGATTATCATGCGGATGTTCAAGTTTTGATCAATCTAATTTCAGCAGATGCTGAAGTTTTACCAGATGCTTTCGTAGGATTAGCAGCTGCAGCCGCTTTGGCCGTATCTGATATTCCTTTCAACGGACCTATTTCTGAGGTTCGCGTGGCGAAAATCAATGGTGTATATAAAGTTAACCCGAGCGTAAGCGAATTAGTAGGTGCTAGCCTTGAATTAATCGTTGCTGCAAATGCAAACGATATTTTGATGGTAGAAGGCGAAGGAGACGAAGTGTCAGAAACAGAAATGTTAGAGGCTTTGAAAGTTGCCCACGATGCTATCAAATTACAATGTAAAGCATTAAATGAATTAACTGAGGCTTGCGGTAAAACAGAAAAACGTACGTATTCACACGAATCACACAACGAAGAGTTGCGTGCTGAATTGTGGAAAAACTACTACGATAAATATTTAGCCGTAGCTAAATTAGCTAATCCAAAGAAAGACGAGCGTAAAGCTGGTTTCAAAGCAATCGTTGACGAATACATTGCGAGCTTGCCAGAAGATCATTTAGTTAATCTTTCATTAGCAAAAACATATTTACACGACATCGAGAAAGAAGCAGCTCGTCAATTAGTATTACAAGAGCGCTACCGTTTAGATGGTCGTAAATTAAATGAGATCCGTCAAATTACGTGTGAAGTAGATTATTTACCTACACCACACGGTTCTTCCGTGTTTACACGTGGAGAAACACAATCTTTGACAACAGTTACCTTGGGAACGAAGATGGATGAGCAAATCATCGATCAACCCATGACACAAGGATACAATAAATTCATGTTACACTATAACTTCCCAGGTTTCTCAACCGGAGAAGTTAAGCCAAACCGTGGCGTAGGACGTCGTGAAGTAGGTCATGGTAACTTAGCTATGCGTGCGATCCGTAAGGTACTTCCTAAAATGGAAGATTTCCCTTACACCTTACGTGTGGTTTCTGACATCTTAGAATCAAATGGTTCTTCTTCTATGGCAACCGTTTGCGCGGGTACTTTAGCCTTGATGGATGCTGGTGTGAAAATCAAAGCTCCTGTTTCAGGTATCGCTATGGGTTTAATCTCAGATGCAAAAACTGGAAAATATGCTGTTCTTTCTGATATTTTAGGGGATGAAGATCACTTAGGTGATATGGACTTTAAAGTAACAGGTACCGAAAATGGTATTACAGCATGCCAAATGGACATTAAAGTTCAAGGTTTGTCATACGAAGTTTTAGCTGAGGCATTAACCCAAGCAAAAGAAGGTCGTTTACATATCTTGAATGAAATGAAAAAGGCTATGCCTGCTGTTCGTGAAGAATTCAAACCTCAAACTCCGCGTGCTACTGTAATTAAGATCCAAAAAGATCAAATCGGTTCAGTAATCGGGCCAGGTGGTAAAGTAGTTCAAGATATCCAAAAACAATCAGGTGCAACGGTAACCATCGAAGAAAAAGAAGATGGTGGCTATGTAAGCATTTTCTCTTCGAATGGAGAGGCTATGGCTCACGCAGTTCGCATGGTGAAAGGAATTGTTACACTTCCAGAAGTAGGCGAGATCTATGAAGGTAAAGTGAAAAACATCCAAGCATTTGGAGCATTTGTTGAATTCTTACCTGGTAAAGACGGTTTATTGCATATCTCTGAGATTTCATGGGATCGCATCGAAACAATGGACGGTGTCTTCAAAGAAGGCGATAAAGTTCAGGTTAAATTAGTAGAAGTAGATAAGAAAACGGGGAAATACCGTCTATCTGCCAAAGCACTTCTACCAAAACCAGAAGCAAAAGCTGAATAAATTATTCATGGGCAAAAGAATCGAAACCTTTTGCCCATTCAATCTGTTGTAAGATCCTATGAGACAGCTAAAAATTAGCAAACAAATTACCAACAGGGAAAGTCAATCACTTGACAAATACCTGCAGGAAATCGGTAAGGTGGATTTATTGACACCGGATGAAGAGGTTATACTCGCACAAAAAATCCGTGAAGGAGACCAATTATCATTAGAACGTTTGACGAAAGCCAATTTACGTTTTGTGGTATCTGTAGCTAAACAATACCAAAATCAAGGTTTAAGCCTTGGTGACTTGATTAACGAAGGAAACTTAGGTTTGATCAAAGCAGCTCAACGTTTTGATGAAACTCGTGGATTTAAATTTATTTCTTACGCGGTATGGTGGATTCGTCAATCCATCCTACAAGCTTTGGCCGAACAATCTCGTATCGTTCGTTTGCCATTAAACCGCGTAGGATCCCTAAATAAAATCTCAAAAACGTTTTCAGAACTTGAGCAAAAATTTGAACGTGAGCCTTCTCCAGAAGAATTAGCCGAAGTATTGGAAATTTCTACCGGTGAAGTTGTTGATACCCTGAAAATTTCTGGTCGTCACGTTTCTATGGATGCGCCTTTCGTTCAAGGTGAAGAAAATTCATTATTAGACGTTTTAGAAAATGATTCGGAAGACAAACCAGATTCTGGTTTAATTAACGATTCATTACGCCGTGAAGTACAACGCGCATTGTCTACGTTAACCCAACGTGAGGCTGATGTCGTTACCTTATATTTTGGCTTAAATGGTGAGCACGCGATGACCCTAGAGGAAATCGGTGAAAAATTTAACCTAACCCGCGAACGCGTAAGACAAATTAAAGAGAAAGCAATTCGCCGCCTCCGTCATACGTCACGTAGCAAAGCCCTAAAAACTTATCTTGGATAAATTTTAAAAGCCTCTTATGAGGCTTTTTTTTGCTATGGCATACCCGGAAGGACTTGTGGATTTGATTGATAGCTTGCACCAACAAGGTGTAAATGAAGCGGTTATATGTCCAGGCTCTCGCAATGCGCCGATTATGTTGGCCTTAGTTCGACACGGTGGTTTTCGCTGCTATTCCATCGCTGATGAGCGTTCAGCGGGATTTTTTGGACTCGGTCGCGCGTTGAAAACAAATAAGCCCGTAATTATTTGTTGTACCTCAGGTTCAGCCGGACTCAATTTCGCACCCGCAGTCGTCGAAGCCTTCTTTCAAGAAGTTCCATTAATTGTGTTAACAGCTGACCGCCCAGCCGAGTGGATTGGCCAGTGGGATGGACAAACCATCTATCAAGAAAATCTATTTGGAAAGCATGTCAAACATGCCGAAAGCTTCAAGCACTTTCAACCAAATCAGCTCGTGGAAAAATCCATGGCTTTTCCACAAGGGCCTGTTCACATGAATGTACCCATTGCTGAACCGTTTTATCCGACACAAGGGGAAACATTACCGCAAATTCGGAAACCTCAGGCGCTTAACGTACAGCAAACCCCAAAATTCGATACTAATTTTGACGTAGATCCAGATGTTTCCCTCCTCATTACTGTCGGCCAAAGACAATTCAATAAGGCCGAGAATGATTTATTTGCCCAATTAGCACAAAAAGGAATACCCGTTATCGGGGATGCTACGGCTAATTTGCCGGTGGAATGCCAACTCCATCATGATTTAATATGGGCTCATGAAGCGAAGTTGCCAACTTATAAACCTGATTTTCATATCCATTTTGGTAAATCATTTGTTAGTAAGCGAATTAAACAATTTCTGAGAATCTATAAGCCAACGGCCTCGTGGTTAGTGCACCCAAATCCGATCGGGAAACCCGATCCATTTCAAAGTCTGACACGGGTGGTACAAGCAGAAACAATGACTGTTTTGGAGTCATTGTGCCAACAAACCCTAAGGGGGGTGTCGGCTGTAAACAGTGCCAAAAATAGGGTAGAAGCCATACAGGAGGCCTATTTCAAAAAAACGATTTGGTCAGAATTAGCTATTTATAACCGATTGATTGGCGACATTGATGCCGCTAATTCCGAAGTACACGTGGCAAATTCATTGGCGATTCGCTACATCAACTGGACAGCAAATACGTTCACCCAATCCGAAGTATTTTCGAATCGAGGCACGAGTGGTATTGATGGTTGTTTGAGTACGGCCATTGGGGCGAGCCAACAAACCAATAAATTGGTCTATTCACTAATAGGCGATGTTGCATTTCAATATGACCGCAATGCCCTTTGGAATTCTTATGTAGGTCCGAATGTTCGTATTATTATTTTTAATAATGCGGGTGGAGGAATTTTTGGCATTTTAGATGGTGCGAAAGACCTACCTGAATTGGGCGAATTCATGGTAACCCAACAAACATTTTGTGCTAAAAATACCGCCTTAGATGCTGGATTAGACTATTTTGAGGCGCATAACTGGAATGAATTGAACCAACAAATTCAGCCATTTTTAGCACCGAGTGATCGCGCCAAAATCTTAGAAATTTTCACAGATTCTACGACGAACAACCAGGAATTACAAGCTTATATGAACTTATTCAAGCAATGATTTCTGTTGAATTCGCTGCCAATTCTTGACATATAATGGGTTTTTAGGATCAACCGCAAGTGCTTTTTGCACATATTGCTTCGCCAAATCCCAATGTAATCGCTGAATCTCCACGTAACCTAAGTTATTGTAAATAAGGTCTTGGTATTTGCCCTGGCGCAAAGCGCGTTTAAACATCTTTTCAGCTAAATCTAATTGATTTAATTCTTGATAAACAACCCCTTGATTAATCATCGTTTCGACCGAAAGTGAATCAATCGCTAACGCGCGATCGTAGGAAACCATCGATTCGTTCCACATTTCCTTCTGCATTTGAATATTTCCTTGCAAGGTCCAATTCGCCGCAGAATCAGGGAAATTCTTAACCAATTTAGCAGATTCAGTAAGAGCCAAATCGTATTTTTCAAGGGTTTGAAGGGTTTCGGCCAACTTAAACAGGGCAGGAGCAAATTTGGAATCTTGTGCGTATGCTTTTGTAAAATCAGCTAATGCCTCTTCGTGCTTTTCGAGCTGCTGGTACACTAATCCACGATTATAATAAGCATCTGGAAACACTTCTTGTTTTTCAATGGACTCATTATACCATTTAATGGATTCAAAATATTCTTTGTCTTTAAATTTGGCATTGCCGCGCAGAAAAAAATCAGATGCTTCCTTTTTCGAGGTATCTGATTGACAAGACACGGCTAAAATTGCAAACATGCATAGAACGAGGTACCTCATAATGGATATAATTTTTATCTTTGTGCCTCAAATTTAATTAAATAAGATGGCATACGCAGAAATGTTGACCGATAAAGGGTTAATGAAAATCGAATTTTATACAGAAGATGCTCCGATTCACGTGAAAAATTTCATTGATCTTTCGGAGAAAGGTTTTTACGATGGAGTAATTTTTCACCGCGTGATTGCTGATTTCGTTATTCAAGGGGGAGACCCTACAGGAACAGGAGCAGGTGGTCCAGGGTATTCTATCCCATGTGAATTAACGGGAAATAATCAGTTCCATGATCGTGGAGTACTTTCTATGGCGCATCGTGGACCAAATACGGGAGGTTCTCAATTTTTCATTTGCCACTCACGCAATAATACAGCACACTTAGATCGCAAACATACGTGTTTCGGAAAAGTGGTTGAAGGTTTAGATGTCATTGATCAAATCCGCGAAGGCGATGTGATTCAAAGCGTTAAAATCATTCACGACTAATGCATTTTATCAAGGAAATACCGAATGACTCCATGCGCATTTCGCTTTTCGAATGGAATTCAAAGTACATTTTGAAATTTGAAACACCGCATTTGGAACAGAGTTATAAATACTCCGTCATGGACTTTTCCTCCCAAAAAGAAATAGAGGAGCTGGCATCCAGCTCCTCCTTTCAAAAATTTGTCATTGAGACCTTTCAATCCATGTATGCCGAAAAGGCAAAATACATCGATTAGTTACCTCCTAACCATTTATGACGCAATTTCAATTGTGCGTCGCTTGGTTTTTCTACCGATTGAATCGCAAATGATTTTAGTGGCGTTTGACCAATAGTTAGATCAAACGCACGTTCCAATCCATCACGCTTCACGCGAAATTTCAATATGTCACCCACTTTTTTGTCGGCTAGTAACTTATCCACCCCAGCAAAATCTACTTGATTCACTTGTACGATTTCATCCCCCACATTTAAGCCTGAATCGTAGGCTGGACCTGCTTTGTAAATAGATGTAATCCGACTCGACATGACATTAAATCCTAAATATGGGATTGATTTACCCGCATTCGCATCTGACCAAGTATATCCAAATTGATTGTATAAACCGGCGTAATCAGGTGTTTTAATACCATAAATATATTCCTTAAAGAAAGGTGCAGCTGAAGTCCCTGCAACACTTGTAAAGGCATTTTCAAGTTCAGCATCGGTAAAACCGCGTCCTTGTTTCAGGTAATAGGTTTGATATAATAACTTGAAAACATCGTCTAAAGACTTAGCCCCTTTGGTTTGGCTGATGATCCACATATTTAAAACGCCACCGAGAATGGATCCTTTTTCATAGTATGAAATCGTTGAGTTACGGGAATTCTCATTGGGACGGTAGTATTTAATCCAAGCATCCCAGCTGGCTCCCGCTGCAGATTCCACATGACTACCCGGCGTATTTTCCACATTGGAAATTTCAAATGCTAAATTTTGAATGTAGGCATCTGTAGGCACCAACCCCATACGCTGCGTAATCACATCCGCATAATAATCGGTAATTCCTTCGGAAAACCATAAGTTGTGCGTGTAGTTTTCGTTTTCATAATCAAATGGTCCTAGGGCCATCGGACGAATACGTTTTACGTTCCATAAATGAAAATATTCATGAGCTAATAAACTCAAAACCCCTTGATAACCTTTGGGCGTTTCATAGGCATTGCGGGAAACGGAACATGTTGTGGAATACAAATGCTCCAAACCACCCGTTCCTCGCTGAATATTGTGGATGATAAATAAGTAATGATCGCACGGATGAGCACCTACCACATTTTGTGCTTCTTGAGCCATTTTTGTGACATCGGCGATAAACTTCACTGAATCAACTTTCGTTTGACCGAAGAAGGCAATTTGATGGGGAATGTTATTCACCTTAAAATCCCAAATCTTATGGTTTCCGATTTCGATGGGTGAATCAACTAATTCATCTAAATCCTTAGCGATGTAGTTGAACCCACCCACATTTTTCAAGGCCGTTGACACCTTCTTAAAGTCCTTGTGCGGAATAATGCTGAGTTCTTGAGGTCCTTTAGCCCATTGAGGAACGTATAATAAAACACTTGCTGTGTTGATATAACCGTGTACATCATCTAAAAATGAGGTACGAACCGATAATTCATAGGCATAAACTAAATAATTGATTTGTACTTGTTTCAAACCTGGCTTTAACGAAACACGCCACGTATTTTTAGAAACCTTAGCAATAGGTAGGTTTGTTCCCTGAGCTGTCGCGTTTACCTGCTCCACATTTCGGGCAAATTCTCGGATGAGGTAGGATCCAGGCGTCCAAGCAGCCATCTTCAAATCGATGTATTTGCCTGTTTCTTTACTAACATCTAAGGTAGTCGTGACTTCAAAGTAATGAGATTTGGGATTGGACATTTGAATGAGGTGCTTAATAGGTGCAGCACTAAGTTCAAATCCCAGAAATAATAGGCTTAGGAATGCTAATTTCTTAAGATACATTGATTTATAGTTTATTAGGATGAAATAGAAAACTTAAAATTAGTAAAATAGGCCGTATCTCCTAAGAAATAGCTATTAATTGGTAGGGAGCACCTAAAATAAATCAAAAGGCACAAACAATAATTTGAAAGAAAAATCGTATTTTTGATTAAATGTGCATGTTGTAACCATTTTCAAATGAATAACAATTCAAGATCGATTCGCTGGATCACAGCTTTCTTATTTTTCTGCGTGAGCTTGGGGGCCTTTGGCCAACAAACTCTTAGTTTTAAAGATCATACGTTACATTTTCGGCAAGCCAAAGAATACTTTGACGCGAAAAATTACGTTGCAGCGCGTGAAGAATTCAATGCCTACCTCGGTAGTCTTGAACCATTAAGCAATGAACAATCCGGACAAAAGGTCTTAGCTGAATATTATATGACGATGTGCTCGTTGTACATGAGCCAACCAGAAGCTGAGATTTTAGCTGAACGTTTTGTCGCAAATAATCCAGAACATCCACAAGCAATTAAGTTATTGCGCGGTATCGGTACATTTTTCTATGATAATGGGGATTATGCCAAAGCCGTTAAATACTTGAGCAAATCATCAGAAACTAATTTAGAAGCAAAATATAAATTAGCCGTTTCTTACTACGAACTAAAAAACTTCACCGAGGCACTTCCTTATTTCAATGAAATTAAGGTCGAACAAGAAGAAGAATATGCACTTTCAGCTGCCTATTATGCTGCGGTAATCCAATTCAACGATAAGCGTTACGCAGATGCAGCGCCAGATTTCCAAAAAGCAGAGGCGAGCAGCAAGTACCGTCGGGAAATCCCCAACTGGATCGCACTTTGCTATTTCAACCAATCTAAGTTCAATGAATTATTGAATTATGCAGAGCCCATTTTAGTTAAAAAGAACTCTGGATACCGCTTAGATGAATTATCTCAGCTCGTTGCCGATGTTCAATTTAAACTTGAGCGCTTTGAAAAAGCAGCCAAAAGCTACGAGGTACTTCTGAAGGCAACAGGCAACAAAATCAACCCGATTTCGCAATACCGTTTAGGTTATTCATTATACCGCATCAAAAAATTCAACGATGCAGCTACACAATTGAAAGGATTAGCTAGCCAAAAGGACTCATTAGGCCAATATGCAGCATTTACGTTAGCGCTTTCTCAATTAAATGCGGGTAATTTAGCAGCTACGTTAGAAGCATTTGACTTAGCTAAAAATTTAAGTTTCAACACACAAATTCAAGAGGAAGCGTATTACAACCATGCTAAAGTTCAATTAGACCTAGGCCGCGCTTCAGAAACCATTCAAGAAATTCAGGTATTCACGACGAAATTTCCGAAAAGCAAATTTGCGGAAGAAGCTGTTGAGCTCGTTGCTGAAGCTTTCTTACACGCAGACAACTTAAAGGTAGCTTTAGAATATTTACAAGGTTTAACCAACCGTTCACCTAAATTAAACGAGGCCTACCAGACCTTAAGTTATAATTTAGGCGTTCGTGCTTACAATGAAGAGCACTTTGATGAAGCGATCAAGTTATTCGACATTTCGATAAATACGCCTCAAAAAGCTCAATACACACAATTAGCTTTATTAGGAAAGGCGGAGACCTTATCTCAATTAAAGCAGTTCGAAGAAGCCATTGAATTATATAATCCATTACTAACTGGTAAAGGACAAACAGAAGATTTCATCCAACAGGTTCGTATGGGTCTTGCGTTTGCCTATTTTAATACGAAGGACTTTACGAAAGCGAACAACCTGTTTAAGGCCTATGTGGATCGTTTAAAAGCAGCTCCAAATTCGAAGAATAATCCTGCTATTCTAATTCGTTTGGCGGATACGTATTTGATTTCACGTAAATACCAGGATGCCTTGACTTACTATTCGCAGGCAGCAGAGATCGCAAAAACTGAAAAAGATTACGCTTTGTATCAAAAAGGAATGACCTTGAGCTATTTGAATCGTGATGCAGAAGCGAGACAAACGTTTAAGCAGGTTCGTATGAACTTCCCTAATTCGAAATTTGCGGAAGATGCTATTTTTCAGGAAAACCTATTGTTGTTCAACGGACATAAATACAAAGAAGCGATTGTAGGCTTTACGGAAATAATTGATGCCAAAACCAAGAGCGAGTACCTTGCGCAAGCTATTTTAAAGCGTGCTCAGGCTTACACAAATAATGAGCAATTTGAATTAGCGCTTGCTGATTATAAGCGAATTATCAATGAGTTCTCTTCAGACAAAATTGCAAAAGATGCGTTGATTGGATTGCAAGAGAACTTGATTAAAGTGGGTCGTCCAGAGGAATTTGGCCAGGTATTAGAGAATTACCAAGCAAGTCATGCGTCTGAATCTACGGATGCTGAGACGATGGATTTGAAATATAGTGCAGCGAAGGGTATTTATGATGGTAAGAAATTTGACAAAGCGATTCCTGCATTGAAGGATTTTGTAACTAAATATCCAACGGATGAGAATGTGGTAGAAGCTTATTATTTAATCGCTGATGCAGCAGACCAAATCAAAGATTCGACAGAAGCTGTTACAGCCTACAAAAAGGTCATTGAACAAAATGCTCACCCGCAAGTAAACAAGGCCATTTTACGTACAGCTGAATTAGAATTTAGTTTAGGTAACTATCAGTCTTCCGTAAATTATTACCGGATGCATCAAGCCAAAATCAAAGAACCTGAAAATGTCTTGATGGCTTATACCCAAATCTTCAATGCATTCTATGCAGCTAAGAATTTAGATTCCGTTGGCAAAGTGATTTTAGAGGTAGAACCATTAGACTTGTATTCGACTACTGAATTAGCAACGATGAGCCGTAAACTTGCGGATTCCTATTCGGATAGCACTCAAATAGGTCAGCGAAATGAATGGTTAGCTAAAACAATCGCATTAGACAAGAATGATATTGGGGGAGAAGCACAAATTGAATTGGCTTTACAATTAAATCAAGCAGGTAAATACAAGGAGTCCAATGAGATGATTACAAGCAAGTTCAAAAATGAATTTGCTGAGGTTTCTGATGGCGTGATTGGTAAGGCTTATGTATTGTTGGCCGACAACTTTGTATCCCTCAAAAATTTAGCCCAAGCGCGAGCCATCTTAAAATCGATCATTGATAATTCAACGGACAATGCGATTGTAGAAGTGGCCAAAACGAAATTAAAAAGCTTACCCCTTAAATAAGAGAACATGAAAATTGAAATGAACGCAAAATCAATCATCCTTTGCAGCTTATTTGGAATCTTGGGGGTACAAGTACAAGTCTTGGCTCAAGATAAAAAAGAGGGAAATATTCAAAATGATGATATCATTTTAGAGAAGGAACGTAAAATCGTACTCCAACCGCAAATTTCGCGCAATTTCGAACCCTTATCGGAAATAGAAAATGCTCAGAAGGGGCGTAAAATGAAGTATGAATTTTTTGATCGTCGGTGGGAAACTGCGAATAAAACGATTTTAACCACTTCAGTGATTGGTCCACGTACAGGAGATGAGTTAGTTTCTTCTTTTGGTCCCAAGTTTAAAAACCTAGTGAAGATCGGTGCAGGTAATTTCGGCCATACGGTTCTTAATGGCCATTTTGGCTTTAATCCCAAGGAAACTCAGTTCCATGGTTTGTATGTAAATCACGATGCCAATCGTCGTGGACCAGTAGGAGGAGCTAATTCAGGAAGAAATGAGAATGAATTAAAAGCCTATTCTAAAACTTTTACCGGACAATACTTATTGGATGGTCAAATTAGTTTCAGACGTACAGGGAATAATTACTACGGGCGTGACGAGAAAATTTTTGATGGCAGTGGAACGATTCGCGATCTAGGCATTACGTATAACAAGTTCAATTACCAAGGAAGCATTTCAAATGCAAAAAAAGATGCCAAATTTGATTACATCGCTACTTCTGGATTAACCTATTTGAGTACGAATTACAACACACGGGAATGGATTTGGGATAGTAAAATTCAATCCATCCTACATGTAAATGATAATTTGTCGGCCTATTTAGTAGGAGAAATGAATATGTCGGAAAATACATTCGGTCAAACGAATCGCCGCGAGCTGTATCGGATCAAACCAAGTTTCTTATACAAGAACAACCGTTTATCAGTGACCGCGGGAATTAATTTGGCGAATGAAAAGGATAAATTAGTAGGATTGAATAAGACTCGATTATTTCCAATTTTGAAATTAGACGTTAAACCAACCGACTTTATTCATGTTTTTGTGGGTCTAGGCGGTGAAACTTATTTCAATACCTTGAATCAATTTGCTTCCGAAAACAATTGGATGGCTCAGCAAGTGAATTTGCGTAATACGGTTCAAACATCGAATATTTATGGTGGGGTTAAGGGATCCAATGAGCGAAACCTAGATTTTGAGATGAAGGTATCTTATTCTGAATTTAGTGATTTGGCATTTTTTGTACCCGCAACGGATTCCACACGTTTTGATATTAAATATGCAGGTGGTGTAAAAAAAGTACAGGTTTTGAACATGTCTGGTCAAATTAACTATCAGACATTTGATAAAGTGCTATCCATTCTAAAATATGACTATAACCAATATACCAATATTGATTTAGGAGATGGAAAAGCTATTTCCAAGCCCATGTTGAGTTTGTCATTTACGAACTCAATCACCTTTAAAGATCGCATTATCGTTTCTCCTGATCTATTTTATGTTGGTGGACTCTATGGAATGCAGGCAAAAACAGGCAAATCTGTTAAAATGGATGATATTATTGATTTGAATTTGAAGGTCAATTATTTAATAACTAAAAAATTCAATGCTTCGGTTAGTGCAAATAATTTGTTGGATAAAGAATATCAACGATATTTGAACTATGCTACTCAAGGACTTAATTATACAGTAGGTCTAGCTTATTCTTTTTAGTCAAATGCAAGAAACGATTATAACTCTTATTGAAGAATCCTTATTAAGCTACGATTGCGTGATTATTCCGCAATTTGGAGGTTTTGTACTCAATACAAAGGATTTCACATTTGACAAAACTACTTCAACCATTTATCCAAAGCGTAAATGGGTCGCTTTCAATGAACGTTTACGTTCAGATGATGGTGTTTTGGCGATGGCATTAGCGCAAAAGACTGGATTAAAGCAGAAGGAAGCATTTAAAGCGATACATGAATTTGCTCAGACACTAAATCAGCGCATTCAAGCAGGAGAGGAGTTTGTTTTAGGGAAGGTGGGTACATTTTCATTGCGTAATGAATCAAAGATCAACTTTGAACCTAATCAGGAAACCAATTTTGATTTAGCTCAATTTGGTCTTTTACCTGTGCAACTAAAACCTAAGGCTCAAAAACCAGTATTAATTTCAAATCCTGTGGTCGAATCCATGGTGGATTTAGAACCTGTTGTAGCTGAAGATCTAAAAGAAAAGCGCATATCTGTTAAATTTTACACCTATGTTATTTTAGCATTTATGTTGGGAGGGACAGCTGCCTATTTCTTAACTGAACCTAATTCACGCTATGTGAATAGCTCGATGAGCCCGTTGACCATAAAGATTAAGAAAAAAGAAAAAGTGGCCAAGCCAGTCGTTGTTGCTCCAGCCATTCCAGCTGCCACACCTGAAGTGGAAAAAACAGTAGAAAAGATTGAACCTGAGATTTCAGAAGATATTTACTTAGTGGCTGGTAGTTTTTTAACGGAAGAAAAGGCTGCGCTTTGTCAGTCGGAACTTGTAAGCAAAGGCTTTGCAGAGGTTGAAATCATTGAAAAACAAGCAGGAGAGAAGCATTTTCGTGTGAGTGTGGGTCGCGTTGCTAATTTTGATTTAGGATATCAAAAGGCCGCTGAAATAAAGAAAGATAAGAAATTAGATATTTGGGTGTTTAAAAAACAATAGTACCTATGAGCTTAGCGTATTCAGATAAAAAGTTCGAAAAAAGCAATCAACGTAAGGCATTGGCCATTACGATAGCGATTAATACGCTGTTGTTTTTGCTGATTTGGCAGGTGAAAATATGGAATGATTCTCCTAATCCTCCGGCTATTCCTGTCGAAGATGCTGGTATAGGTGAAATCAGTTTTGAACAAGAAGCACCGGCTCCAGCGCCAGCACCTCAAAAACAAGAATTGACTCAATCGACAGCAGATGCTGTACAAACAACCTCAACTCCTGCATTAACCAGTAATGTAGCGAGTCCGGTAACAGTTAAGGCGCAACCGCCGGTTCCAGTAGAACCGAAAGAGGTGGAAGAGCCCGTGGATTTAACATTAACACTGGGAAAACGTAGTCCAAAAGCAGGATCTGCATCGGGTGCAGGTGGTGGAACAGGGACGGGTGCAGGTTCAGGAAAAGGTTTAGGAACAGGTCTTGGTGGTGGTGGACGTGGATCAGGAAACGGTACCGGCCAAGGAGAAGGAAAAATTGCTCAAGATTGGACTTTTGACACCAAGGCTTTAAACGGAATTGAAAATGGATCTGAAACAGGTGAAATTACCTTTTTCATTCGTATCAATGAACGTGGCAACGTAACTGAAATTCGCATTGATCGTACAAACGTGAAGCTTTCCTTAGCTGAGCGTTATAAAAAACTCATCAAAAATTCCCGTTTCTACCCACGTAGCGAAGGTATTTCACGCGGTGCAAGTGGATTTAAAACGATCAAAATCGTCCCTACAAACTAATTAAGGCCATTTTGACTCGTATGACTTACGAAGAGGTTGTTAACTTCTTATATTCCCAACTTCCTGTTTTTCATCGGGAAGGTAAAAAAGCCTTTAAACCGGGATTGGGGAATATTGAACAACTGGCGGCAAAGATTGGAAATCCCCAACAGCATTTTAAAAGTTTGCATATTGCAGGGACGAATGGCAAAGGGAGTTCATCCCATTTTATAGCGTCCATCTTACAAGAACAAGGATTTCGTGTAGGACTTTATACCTCTCCCCATTTAAAATCATTCACCGAACGCATTAAAGTCGATGGACAAGAAGTGTCCAAAGAATGGGTTGTTGGCTTTTTCACCCAACATCAATCGCTCATTGATGAAATTAGACCTAGCTTTTTCGAATGGACGGTTCTCATGGCATTTGCCTATTTCCAGGAACAAGGTGTAGATTATGCCGTCATTGAAACCGGATTAGGTGGCCGATTGGATTCGACGAATATCATTCAGCCAATAGCGACGTATATAACCAACATTGGTTATGATCACCAAGATTTACTTGGTGAAACTTTGACCGAAATTGCATCAGAAAAAGCTGGGATTATCAAACAACAGATTCCGATACTCATCAGTGAGAGGCAGGAAGAAATCGAAGCGGTTTTTGTAACAAAGGCTAAGCTATGTGATGCTCCGCTACAATTTGCGGATGAATTGGTTCAGGTTTTGGAGGTGAGTCAGCAGGGAATGGAATTACATTTAAATGCTCATACGGAAATATGGGGTGAATTGGAGATAGTAAGTCCGTATGCAGGGGCCTATCAAGTACATAATATACGTGGTGTCATTGCTTGGTGTGCACAAATGAGTAAAATGCACGTTTTACAAGTGACCGCACAATCGGTCCAACGGGGAATTCAATTGGCTAGAGAAAATACCCAACTGCGTGGAAGGTGGGAGATTATCGGTCGGGAGCCTTGGGTGGTAGCAGACACGGCGCATAATGAATCTGGAATTACAGAGGTATTAGGTCAAATTTCAAACATGAACATGAGTCAGCTTCATATCATTTTGGGTATGGTGGCTGATAAGGATATAGATCGCGTCTTAAGCTTGTTTCCAAAAGATGCACAGTATTATTTCACCCAGGCTTCGAATCCAAGAGCCTTATCAGCTACAGACCTTCAGTCTAAGGCAAAGGTTTTCGGATTACAGGGTAAGACGTTCGCACATGTTAATCTAGCTTTAGCGGCGGCTCGCGAGACGCTTTCAGATTTTATTTTAATTACAGGCAGCACATACATGGTTGCAGAGATAGCTGATTAGATTTTGAGTAGAAGAAAAACATACAAATACGAGTGGGCAGAGGCTTTGGCTAATGTCATTCAAAGTCCCAAGGATTTTTTTGATCATTGCCAAGGAAAATGGCTAACTGACTATTTCCAAAATTCGAATCCGATCGTTTTGGAACTTGGATGTGGTCGGGGCGAATATACGAATGGATTGGGCCAGTTATTTCCAGGTAAAAATTTTATTGGAGTTGACATTAAAGGAGATCGACTGGCGGCGGGCGGAAGGCAGGCGGAAGCCATGCAATTAAAGAATGTTGCCTTTTTACGAATTCAGATTCAATTTATTGAGGACTTCTTCTTACCAAATGAAATAGATGAAATTTGGATCACATTTCCGGATCCGCGTATGAAAGATCGGGATGAGAAGAAGCGCTTGACTTTTCCGTTTTTCTTAGCGAAGTATTTACGTTTATTAAAACCTGGTGGGATTATACATTTAAAAACGGATTCAGAACCGTTCTTTGATTATTCGCTGGAGCAGTTCCGTGCGCACCAACTTCCCATATTAGCTGAAACAAAGGATTTATATACTTCAGAGTGGAATGAAGATCATTTTGGCATTAAGACCCGGTTTGAAAAAATTTGGTTTGATAAGGGATTTACCATCAATTATGCGCGAGCAGAAAACAAAAAAGAGGCCTAAGCCTCTTTTTTGTTAACAATATGTCGTTTGAATTATCCTACGCGAGCAATCAAATCAGCTGCACGAGAAGAATAACCAAATTCGTTGTCATACCAACCAACAACTTTCACTAGGTTACCCATAGCTGTTGTTAATTTAGAATCCAAGATACATGAGTGTTGGTTTCCAATGATATCGATAGAAACGATTTCGTCTGTTGTAAATTCTAAGATACCTTTCATTGGACCATCAGCAGCAGCTTTAAGAGCCGCGTTGATTTCAGCTACGGTAGCTTCTTTCTTCAAAACAACTGTAAAATCTGTAACTGATCCATCTGGAGTAGGAACACGCATCGCGTTTCCGTCTAATTTACCTTTCAAGTGTGGCAATACTAAACCAACCGCCTTAGCAGCTCCCGTAGAAGTTGGGATGATCGAGTAAGCAGCAGCACGAGAACGACGTAAATCGGAGTGAGGCGCATCTTGTAAGTTTTGGTCAGCTGTGTAAGCGTGAACCGTTGTCATAAATCCTTTTTCGATACCGAATGCGTCATCTAAAACTTTAGCCATGGGAGCTAAGCAGTTTGTTGTACAAGAAGCATTTGAGATAATTGTCATATCATCTGTTAATGTATCATCATTAACACCTAAAACAACAGTAGGGATATCACCTTTAGCAGGAGCAGAGATAATAACTTTACGAGCACCAGCAGTTAAGTGTTGGCCAGCACCATCTTGATCAATAAAACGACCAGTTGATTCTAATACAACGTCAATTCCTAAAGCACCCCAAGGTAATTGTTTTGGATCACGCTCAGCAAAAGCTTTGATTACGTGACCGTTGACAGTAATGCTATCAGCATCTGAAGTAACAGTTCCGTTAAAACGTCCGTGAACTGAATCGTACTTTAATAGATGTACTAAAGTAGCGTTGTCAGTTAAATCGTTAATAGCAACGATTTCTACATTTTCTTTTTCCAATAAACGACGGAAAGTAAGTCGACCGATGCGACCAAAACCATTAATGGCAACTTTAATTTTTTTCATTGAATGAATTAATTTGATTTCCTTATTAAAACCAAAAATAGCCAATTAATAGAATAATTCCAAGAAGTGTTGAAAAATAC
>JBEDFG010000004.1:0-24011 GCA_041175285.1 Bacteroidota bacterium
CTTCTAATATAGGCTCCCTTAATAGTCTAATTTTGACTCATACATTAACATTTGATAAGGTATGGAGACGAAGAATTTAAATCAACCCAGTACGATTTCTTTAGGTGCAACTAATGTACTTTCGTCTGATATTTTATTCATTCGTGGCGAGGGGAATTATTCCAATTTCTTTTTAAAAGATGGGAGGAAAATTTTATCTTGTCGGACACTCAAACACTTTGCCACGTTGTTAGCTAACGATGGATTTATTCGCCCATCAAAATCTGCCTTAATTAATCCATCGGCGATAGCACTCATTGATTTCAAATCTCAAAAGTCTATTCGATTGGTGAATGAAGAAGTTATTCCAATATCGAGAAGACAAGTTCGTCCTTTGAAGGAATACTTTCAGTCATTAGCATAGGGCTATTCAGTTAGTGTATATACTTCTGCCAGAAGCTGGGATTATATTTTTCCCATGCATGACAGCCAAATGGCAGGTTCCCTCCTAATAATTTAATACCAATTTGCGGGTTTTTTTCGATCGAAAATGCTAAAGCCTCTTTCCAGTTCGGTAATTTTAATAGCCACCTGAATGGATAAGAACGACGTTGAGCAAAGGAGAACATCGCATCTTCATTCGCTTTCCAATCCTTGAAGAAAAATCCATAGTATCTAATATATCGTAGGATGGATTTTACATTTCGAAGTGATAGTCCACCATTCATGAGTATAGGCTCACTAAGTAATGAAACTTTATCATTTAGGTGTTCCTTTTTTAGCTTGGGAGCTCCGATATAGTCGTAGCCTTTTTCACACCAATCTTTTAATTTATCCTCGAAGACGTATGCATCTAATTGATAAATTAATATGTATTCAAATGAAATAAAGGATTGGTAAAAGCCTTCACTTACCATTAAATGGTTATAGGTTTTTGGACTTTTGAAATACATGTCTGAAAATCGAACAACGTTATAATGTTCGATGTAATCAGAAATAAAGTGGGTGTCAAGGTTTTCGGGCGCAATAATATAGATTGGATATTTTCCTAAAATTCGTTGGCATTGCCGCAAAGATATTCGCTCTGTTTCAGAAAGGGCGCCTTGATAAACTGGTATGACGATGGCTACTTGTTGCATCCTATTCAAATAAGTCACCTAAAATTGGTCTCCACCATTTACCGCCCTCTAGTTTCTTATAGGACCCAGAAATTACATGTGGAATTATCGGAAATATTCTCAATAATCGACTCGATGGCAGATTTGCGCGCATGGAATAAAAATCATGGCGTTTTTCAAGCTGTTGTATCACTTCCTTTGGTATATGAGGTAACGAGGAGATATACTGATAAAGTGCTTGAGCGTCTTCATGCTTTTTTCTAATCCGGCATAATTTGTCATTTCTGGATCTCGTGAATCGGTCAATTAATGAAACGCGTTCGTTTTTTGCTTTGAGGCCAACTTGTTGGCTTTCATGCTCTCGATATTGAATCAGTGGTTCATCAATAAAGCCGATTTGATTGTGAATGGCTAGCTTAAGCGCCATCCAGCCATCGTGAATTAGTTCGGGAATTATATCGGGTACCGGAATTAAGTCAGGTAAACAGCGCTTGCGTATGGCCATCGTTGCTCCAGTTACGACATATCCCTTTAGTAGAATCTCAAATGATCCACCAGCTAGCCAGTTGGATTGAGCCTCTTGATTGAATTCAATCTGTTTAAAAGAGGTATTCCCTGTCTGAAGTCCGCGCTGGTCTATGATCTGTGCATTTGAAAAAACAGCTTCTTGTGCTGTATGTATGCGGAAATATTCCAGCATCTTTTCCACTTTACTCGGCATCCAAACATCATCCTGATCACACAAGAATATGAACTCCCCCGTACATTTTTGTAGGCATTGTTCAAAGTTCTTGCTGCTCCCTAGATTTGTTGTATTTTGATGAATATGTACTGGAAAGGTAACTGATTGCTTAAATTTCTCTAGAATCGTGAGCGTTGCATCACGCGATCCATCATCACATACAACTAGTTCGTGTACCGCAATGGATTGTTGCTTGATGGACTCAAGCTGTTTAGGTAAAAATTCCTCCCCATTATAGGTACATAAAGCTACTGAAATTGACTCCTCCATACGATCGGGTTACATCGGAACGTAAACTAGTTTTTTGGTTTCAAAAAATGGTTCTTGGAAATAGGATGGTAGTTCAACAACTTTGGTTTTACGTTCCAATTCCTCAATCTCCTCCTTCAAATCTCCGCCTTTTAACAAGATTAAACCATTTCGCTTGGTATGAAAATGATTTGGGCTAATTTTTTTTCGAACCCAATAATAAAACGGGCTTAGTCGGGTTACCGCTCTGCTAATGATAAATTCAAAGTCTTGGTCTACATCTTCTGCTCGTATATGCTCAGCTCGTACATTGGTTAAACCGAGTCCTTCTGCGACACCTTCAACTACTTTTATTTTTTTTCCAATACTGTCTACGAGTAAAAAAGAACATTCTGGATAGAGTATGGCCAACGGGATACCTGGGAAACCGCCACCTGTTCCTACGTCTAATATTTCAGTTCCTGGTCTAAATTCAATGAATTTGGCGATAGCCAAAGAATGAAGCACATGATGCAACATTAAATTGTCAATATCCTTACGTGAAACAACATTGATTTTCTCGTTCCACTCGACATACAAAGGGAACAACTGTTCAAATTGTTGTAGTTGGGTTTCCGTTATTTCAGGAAAATATTTTTTGATTAATTCCGCTTTCATAGTCGATTTTCAGCCGTAAAGATACGTAAATATCAGGCCTATTTTTGCCTTCTTCTGGCCTTTTTTGATTCAGATAATAGCTTTTTCGCCTCGGTGTGTTGGGCCGATTTTTTATCCGCCTTATCTAATACTTCCTTGCAATAGGTGACTGCTAAATCGTAATTGGCTTCTTGGAATGCTATACGCGCGAGTCCTAACACGGAGGCCCAATAGTAGCCTGATTCCATCGCATCAGTTTGTTTACTAAACTCCATGCATTGCAGAAATCGCTTTTTAGCTTCCCCTGCATTTTTGAAAACATAGAGGTTATAATACCCTAATATATAGCTAGCATAACGACCGGAAACACCTTCATAGCCAACTTGATGGTTTTCAATTCGATCTAAAATGGCTTTAGCTTGTTCTTCGGCTTCGTCTAATTTGCCAACCATAAATGCGGCACGGGCATGATATCGGTGGAAAAATGGATTTTCTGGAAAATTTTCGTGCGTATATTTCGCCATATCATATGACTTGTCGGCCATATTTTCCATCGCATAAATTTGCAGTAAAAAATAACGTGCTTCAGTCCGCGTGTAGAAAGCTTGGTAACTAACTTGTTCCAATTGTTTTATCCCTTGTAATTTATTGGCCTTTGGGAAAAGCCACAATACAGGCCTCAACAACGGAAAATTTTGTTTGATAAAATGGTAATAGTAATTATATAATCCATCCCCAAACATGAGTTCTGGGCTGAAGTCTGCAAAATTTCGCGAATATTCTAGGTATTTAAGTGCATTTTTGGCGGCTAACGTGGCGCGGGTCCAATTTTTTCTTTCCGCATGCAATCGGCCTTTAAATCCATATGCCGCTGCCATAAAAAAGGCGGCTTCCGGGTTTTCGGTTTCATCCCAAATTACCTCTGCTTTTTCGATGCTACTATCCATATATTCGATTAATCGATCATCGTAGACTTCGCTTTTTGTATTAGGTACAATTTTCCACCATTGCATGAGGCCGAGTAGAAAATCGGGCAAAGGATGTTTGGGGTATTTGACTTTGAGGTAATTGAATTCGCGTTCTGCTTCAGGGAAGTGAAAGTTGTACATTTGATTGATGGCCGTTGTGGCCTCAATTTGCACTTCAGCAGTGAGGAGAAGCATGCCTTTGGAGCGTTCCTTTTCGGCTTCTTCGGTTAATTTCCACCATTGACCTTGCGTGTTGAAGGCCAATGGTAGTAAACTAATCAGCAGTAAAAATTGCCTAAGATGATATTTCAATTTCATCTCCATTTTGGTTTAAGAACTTAAATTCTGTAATGCCAAATGAGGAGTCTTCCATGATGGAAATCCATGTTTTGTATTTAACAAACCAATTCATGCGAATCGATGGGAATCCTTTGGTAAAATAAGCGGATAAGAACGGATGAACCAATAAGGTTAATTTTTTCTCATTCTGCTTGGTCACAAGATGCTCGACATGTTGGGCGATAATCTCAGAAACAGCAATACTCGCTGTAATGCTACCGGTACCACCGCAACTTGGGCAGGTCTCGTGCGTAGAGACATTCATTTCTGGACGTACTCGCTGCCGCGTAATCTGCATTAAACCAAATTTGGTCAAAGGCAAAATGGTATATTTTGAGCGGTCACCGCGCATTTCATCACGCATGATATCTTGGATCATCTTACGATTATCCGCTTTTTTCATGTCGATGAAGTCGATGACAATAATCCCACCCATATCACGTAAACGCAATTGGCGAGCTATTTCTTTCGCTGCTTCCCGATTCACACTTAAAGCCGTAGCTTCTTGATCTTCTTCGGAATTAGATTTGTTGCCAGAGTTAACATCAATAACGTGAAGCGCTTCTGTATGTTCTACAATCAGATACCCTCCAGCAGGAAGTGACACAGAACGTCCAAAAAGCATTTTTAGCTGTTTTTCAATGCCGACCTGTTCGAATAATTTCGTTTTTCCAGTGTGTAATTTGACAATTTTCTCCTTTTCTGGAGCAACGTTGTGCACGTATTCTTTGGCCTCATTATATAAATCAGGGCTGTCTACTATGACGTTATCAAAATCATTATTTAATAAATCACGTAGCATGGAAGTTGCCCGACTCATCTCACCGATAATGCGGTCAGCTGGCTTCGCATCTACTAATTTTTTAATACCATCCTCCCATTTCGCAATTGACTCTTTCAAGTCACGCTCCATTTCTTCTACTGCTTTGCCTTCTGCTACCGTACGCACAATGACGCCGTAGTTTTTGGGCTTAATAGAGCTCATGAGCTTTTGCAAGCGATTCCGCTCTGCTTTGGACGTGATTTTTTTCGAGATGTTTACCCCATTTGAAAAGGGAACAAGAACGAGGAATCTTCCTGCGATAGAGATATCGCAAGATAACCTAGGACCTTTGGTTGAGATCGGTTCTTTAACCACTTGAACAAGGGCTAATTGACCACGAGTTAATACTTTATCTACTTTGCCTAATTTGTCAATTTCCTCTTCTAACTTATAATTCTCCAAGCGAATGTTTTTTCCTTTTTTGGTTAAAACATCCCGTGTGAATTTTTGAAGGGTGGCTAAATTAGGTCCAAGGTCATGATAGTGCAAAAACGCATCTTTTTCATAACCAATATCAATAAATGCGGCATTTAATCCCGAAACCAATTTCTTAATCGTACCTAAATAAATATCTCCAACAGAGAATTGAGGTTCCGACTGTTCAATGTGGTATTCAACAATCCTTTTGTCGTGCAAAAGGGCAATTCTATCACCCTTGGGTGTAGAATTTATGATTAGTTCATTACTCACAATGTTTGACGAGAAGAATGTTCATTTGGGCAATAAACCCAAATATATAATATACAGGTAAGTAAACGCCAATAACAGGCTATTTATTGCTAAATAAAATGCCTGTTATTGGGTCTATATGACAATCTCATAAATGAAACTGTTTAACCGTAACTATTTCTTCTTGTGACGATTCTTACGAAGACGTTTTTTACGCTTGTGTGTTGAAATCTTATGACGTTTTCTTTTCTTTCCGCAAGGCATAGCTTTTAGCGTTTAAGTTTTTAAAATAATTTACCAAGCTGACTTTCAGCTCTTCTATTTTTTGAGAAGCCCATGAAACATGAACTCAACAATGATTAATGCTGCATTTCTGCAAGCAATTCTTTCGCGGCTTTGGTCTCTTCGGCATCTTTACTTTGAGTAAGGACACGGTTTAAGACTTTTTTCGCCTCGACTTCTTTATCTAACTGGGCTAAACAAAAACCGAGGTTTAAGGCGGCTTTGAAATTATTAGGTTCCAGCTTCAATATTTGAGTGAATCGTTCTTGGCCTTTGCCAAATTGATTCGATTTAATGGCTAATATCCCTAAATTGAAAATTGCCGGCACAAACGTGGGTTCTTGTTCAATTACTTCCCTCAGAAGTGTAATTCCCTTCATCGGTGTAGGTGTATCTACATAAGTCATCGCCAAATTCGTCTTAACCAACAGGTTATTCGGATCTAACGTTAACGCTTTTTCAAAATAAGTACGGGCCTTAGCCCCCATCAACTTCCCTTTGGAAGCATTAATGGAATAAGTTTGTGCTTCAAAATACAACTGTCCTGCACGTAACACGTGTGACAAGCCCGGATGTTGATCCGCAAATTGCGCTGCATAATAGGCTGCGCTGTCGTATTTGTCAACTTGTATAAAAGCTGTTGCCAACTTTTCTAAAGCGCCTACTTGAAGGGCTTCTGTTTTTGCGGATGCTAAATTAGTTTTCAGCAGCGCTATTTGTTTTTGTTGGCCTTCAGTAAGAGGTGTAGCATGTGACTCTTCCTCCACTTTGGCTTCAGGCGCAGAACTGGCATCGCGATTTGCTTCCCCAGATGCAACCTGCCCAGTTTTATTACTCACATTCCCCTTGGGCAACTGGAATATAAGGGCACTTAAACCCAGGCCAATACATAAAATGAGCGCAAGCGTTTTATTCATTTTATTGACCTAAACTTAATAAATTAAGCCTTAGCAGGGTCAGTGCTTGTTTTAACTTGTTCAATAAACACCTTGGCCGGCTTGAAGCTTGGCACAAAATGCTCGTCAATTGTTATAGACGTGTTTTTAGAAATATTACGAGCAATTTTTTTAGCTCTTTTCTTATTTATAAAACTCCCGAATCCACGAACATAAATATTTTCCTGATTCGCTAAATTGTCTTTTACGACTTGAAAGAAGTTTTCTAACGTTTCAGATACATCTTTTTTATCAATCCCTGTTTTGCTGGAAATTTCAGCAATTACATCTGCCTTAGTCACGGTAATGAATTCTTTAAGTTATTCGTTGATTCTATTTTGGTTCCCCTCTTATTTCAAAAGGGACACAAAAGTAAGGTTTTTCTTTAAGAGAGGCAAATGAAAAGCTCGAATAAAAATTAAAATTTTGCTTGTAGCCTGTATCTTTGAGTTATCATATGAATAAAGACGCATTACATCCCTTTTCTGAAAGTTTATTGTCCTGGTATCCAGCCCATGCTCGGGATCTGCCTTGGCGTCAAACGCAAGATCCTTATGTAATTTGGTTGTCGGAAATTATACTCCAACAAACTCGCATTGCGCAAGGCTTACCCTATTTTCATAAATTAATATCCGTATTTCCTACCGTACATGACCTTGCCCAGGCAGATGAAGCATTACTTTTTCGAAACTGGCAAGGATTAGGATATTATAGCCGAGCTCGGAATTTACACAAGACAGCCAAGATTGTTGTTGATAAATTGGGTGGGACATTTCCTAATTCGTATCAAGAACTTGTTCAATTACCGGGAGTTGGCCCTTATACAGCTGCGGCCATTGCTTCATTTGCATTTGGTGAAGCTGTCCCGGTTGTTGATGGGAATGTTTTCCGCATCCTTTCTCGTTTTTTTGGGATTGAAACAGATATCATGCATTCATCTGCTCGAAAAGAATTTACGGAGCTCGCGCAAAGTATAATTCCGCAGAAACAGGCCGCTACATTCAATCAAGCAATCATGGAGTTTGGTTCATTGCAATGTAGTCCGGTGCCCAATTGCCCCACTTGTCCACTTCTAGTTTCTTGTAATGCTTTTTCGACAAAACGGACCCAATCCTTGCCGATTAAATCCAAAAGTAAGCCTCCTCGAAATCGGTATTTTAATTATTTTGTTGTTGTGCAACGTAACAAGTATTTAGTTCATACACGTTCTGAAAAAGATATTTGGCAAGGATTGTGGGAATTTGTTCAAAATGAAACGGATCAACCAAGTGAGTTAATGGATGCCATTGGCCCTTTCGAAGATTTATTAGCCTTTCCAACTACAGAGCTAAAAGCGCCTGCCAAACACGTGTTAAGTCACCAACGAATTTTTTCAAGAGCATGGTTAATCCAAGTTCCTGATATTGTTGACTTTTCCATTCCTCCTGGTTTTCAATGGTTAGACGCCAAGGAGTTCGAAAAATGCGGCAAACCCGTTTTAATCTTAAATCTGATTACTGATAATTTAATGTTACATGAATTGCATAACATGTAGATATAGTACATTTGATTCATCAATGTCACATAAACCTAACCTTTAAATAGCATCACCATGGCAGGAGTTAACAAAGTAATTATTTTAGGCAATTTGGGCGCAGATCCTGAAGTTCGCGCATTGCCTAGCGGAATGAAAGTAGCGAATATAAATATTGCAACTTCAGAATCGTACACAGGGAAAGATGGCCAAAAGGTCGAACAAACAGAATGGCATCGAGTTGAATTGTGGGACAATTTAGCCAACATCGCCGAGCAATATTTGAAGAAGGGAAATCAAGTTTACATTGAAGGCAAGATTCGTTCAGAAGAATGGCAAGACAAATCAGGAGCGACTGTCCGGGGTTACCGCATTCGTGCAACTTCACTTAATTTAATTGGTGGACGAAATGACCGTCCAGCTGGAGATGCTCCAGAATCTCGCCCCCGTCCGGAGCCAGTTAATCTAGGAAATACATCACCCGCAAGCGGAGCTGCCTTTCCCCCGATGATGGAAGAGGGAGATGATTTGCCATTTTAATTTTTATGCAAGAAAAAGGGAATAATAGGTCACTCTATTCCCTTTTTCTTAAATTTGCAACAAATGCGCATTTTATAACATGGACGCCGACCCCTATACGATTCAATTAGCAACTATTCTTGAGCCTCAGCTCAATTACAGTTCGGTATTCGTCATTGGTATAATTCTGCTTGCTTTATTAGGCCTTTCTGCCTTGTTGGCAGGCTCTGAAGTAGCCTTTTTCTCCTTGAATGCAGACCAAAGAATTGCCCTACGTGAAAGCGATAAATCAGCGGAAAAAGCAGTTAGCATTTTATTGGACAAGCCTCAGCAACTTCTAGCTACGCTGTTGATTGCAATCAATTTTGTAAACATTATTTTCATTACACTTGCCAATTATTTAACCGAAATGATTTTGGGGCCTCAATCGGTGGGGACATTAGTGGTTACTTTGTTTCTATTATTTGGCGTCACATTTATCATTACATTTTTTGGTGAGTTAATCCCTAAAGTCTGGGCTCAGCAAAATAATCTCAAATTTGCACTTTTCACTTCGCCCTTAATCGAGTTCTTTACATTGATCTTTTTACCGCTCGCGAAATCATTATTAGCCATTTCGAACTTGATTGAAAAACGGGTTGAAAAGAAATCTTATACCTTGACCGCGCATGAATTAAATCATGCCTTAGAGATCACGACAGATGAAAATACAACCGAACAAGAAAAAGATATTCTTCGTGGTATCTTAAATTTTGGGAATACCTCTGTTAAATCAGTCATGCAAGCACGACGCGATATTGTTGCGTTTGATACTGGAATGGACTTTCATGAATTAATGGATAAAATTAATAAAAATGGGTACTCTCGTGTGCCTGTTTTTAAGGATACCATTGATAAAATTGAAGGTATTTTATACATCAAAGATTTATTGAAGCATGTCGATCGAGACGAAACTTTCGACTGGGTTTCTTTATTGCATCAACCGTTTTTTGTGCCGGAAAACAAAAAAATCGACGATTTATTGTACGATTTTCAAGAAAAACGCGTTCATATGGCGGTTGTAGTCAATGAATATGGTGAAACAGAGGGTTTGGTGACGATGGAAGATATCATCGAAGAAATTGTGGGAGAAATAAACGATGAATTTGATGACGAAACAAAGGATTATAAACGTTTAGACGATTCAAATTACTTGTTTGAGGCTAAAACTTCATTGAATGATTTCTGTAAAGTTTTTGATTTGGATAGCACCTATTTTGAGAAAGCCCGAGGAGAAAGTGAAACGTTGGGGGGCATGATGATTGAATTATTTGCTCGAATTCCTAATGCTGGCGAAGAAATTAAATTTGAAAAGTTTGTTTTTAAGGTGCAATCAGTTGACTTGCGCCGTGTAAAAAAGGTACATGTAAATGTTGCCGTAGAAGAAAATGGGGATGATGAATCGACTAATTAAAATATGCATTTTAAGTTTGAGTTCGCTTTGGCTGAATGCTTGCGATATCAGCTTGGTTCCTGTTGCCCCAGATACCGCAAGTGCTACTTTTCAGCCATCTATTGACTTAGGAGATGTCGAAAATCCGGCTTTAGGAGAGGCATCCGGTCTAGCGGCTAGCCGAATGAATCCGGGATATTTTTGGTCGCACAATGACTCTGGCAACCCCAATGTTCTATACTATTTTGATGATAAAGGAAAAGGCTTGCGCTCTTTTGAGTTGGCTGGGTCCAGCAATCGTGATTGGGAAGATATGGCCATCTTGGGGGAATCAGATGGTTCTGCAACTGTTTATGTGGCAGACTTCGGTGATAATAATGCGGCATATTCAGACTATGCCATTTATTGGTTCAAAGAGCCCACCGTTAATGCAGGTACATCGGCTCAAATTGCAGCTGTAAATTCGCTAAAATTCACGTTGCCGGATGGCGCACGCGATATGGAATGCCTATTAATCGATCAAAAATCGAAAGACATTTTCATCGTTTCTAAACGTGAGAACAACAAACGCTTATATAAAATTCCTGCCTCGAATGTTGTTAAAGGGGCTCGTATTCAAGCTGAATTTGTGCAGGAATTAACTTTTTCAATTCCTGTCATTGCAGACTCGCGGGTCGTTTCGGTTAACTATATTACCGGTGGGGCTGTATCTGCCGACAACTCTGAAATACTGATAAAGAATTATTTTGAGATGTATTATTGGAAGCGTAGTTCAGGCGAAACTATACCTGCAGCGCTGAAAAGACCGCCTGTGAAGGTAACTTATGCTGGAATTAATTCAGATGGAAGTGGCCAAGAGGTTCAAGGTGAAGCTATTACTTTCGCAGCTGATGGCTCTGGGTATTATTCTTTAGGTGAAGGTTCTGCGGCTCACTTATATTATTACAAGAAAAAGTGAGGTTTCGAAGTAAATTAAAATTGGCATTTGTAGGGTTTTTGATTTGGGCGAGTCAATCGTTCTATCTTCAAGAATCCAATTTGACAAACACGAAATTTGCCCCAACCCAGGATTTAGGCGTGGTAGCAAACCTCGAACTTAATGAAGCCTCGGGCATGGTTGCATCTTGGAGAAATCCAGGGTCCTATTGGGTAATCAATGACTCAGAAGACATCAATCGAATTTTTTTAGTTGACCAAGTGGGACAGGGGAAAGTTGAATTCCTGATTAATGGATTGAGAAATCGAGATTGGGAAGCAATGGGCCGTTGGCAAAATAAAACAGGCCAAACCTATCTTTACATTGCAGACATTGGGGATAACGCGAGCAATCATTCCGTTTATTCTATTCATCGTTTCTTAGAACCTTCACTTCAGTTGTCAAATCCGATGACTCGTGTAATCAATGGCACTCAAACTATACACTTTCAATTGCCTGATGGATCTCGCGATTTAGAATGCCTATTAGTTGACCAAATTTCAGGTGATATGTTTGTTATCTCTAAACGAGAAGATCGGAAGCATTTATATCGTATCCCCGCCGAAGCCTTTATTTATGAAGACAAATTGCACGAGGCTGAATTTATTCGGGAGCTTAATTTTTCTGTTCCAACATCCAATTTGGCTATTTTGAAACAATTGTATTACATCACAGGAGGAGATGTGTCTGCTTCCAACGAAGAGGTGCTTATTCGTAATTACCTAGAAATATACTTTTGGAAAAAAGGCAAAAACGAATCTTTGGCTGATGCCTTACGCCGGAAACCCCAAGTCGTTCCTAGCTCTTTAGAGCCACAGGGGGAAACTGTCGCCTTTGATCGAGAAGGAAATGGCTATAGTACCATTTCTGAGTTGGCAAACCTTTCTAGCCCAGTACATATATTTTACACGCCTAAGAAATAATCATCAATTTCGCGAAGCTTAATAATAGCGTTTTTTCGCCAACGCCATTTTCAAAGGCAATGTGGGCCTTCCGCTCCGCCCCATTAATCTCAAGTTTGTTTATCGTGCCAAAACCAAATTTTTGATGCTCCACTCGCTGACCTTCTTGTAAGCTCAGTGGATCTGATTGCTTAAATTCAGCTGAAGGTACATGTTGGTAATTTGTATTTTGTTTTGGCTTTTGAATCAATTGAGCAGCTGAAACACTAGTGGATTTCTCTACAAATCCTGTTTTTTGAACTGGACGGTAATTCGAAACATCCTTTTTGCCTGGCGTTTTAGCCATTTTCAGATAGGTGCTATCTAATTCGTCGATAAATCGACTTGGCTCACAAGATTTTAATCGGCCAAACTGATACCTCGATTCCGCATAGGATATCATTAATTTCTTTTCCGCTCTCGTAATAGCTACATAAAATAAACGACGCTCTTCTTCTAAGTCGGCTTGACTCTGTAACATCATTTGGCTCGGGAATAGGTCTTCCTCTAGGCCAACTAAAAATACGTGTTTGAACTCGAGTCCTTTGGCCGAGTGAACAGTCATCAAGGTGACCTTGTCGGTGTCATTCGGATCCTCCGTCGTGTCTGCGTTAGTCAGTAACGAAACGGATTGCAAAAACGTGGCCAATGATTTGTCTTCGTTTTCTTCAGAATCGACAAATTGCTTAACAGCATTTAATAATTCCTGTACGTTTTGATAGCGCGCTAAGCCTTCTACCGTTTTATCTTCATAGAGCTCGCGCACTAAACCAGATGTTTTGGCGACGTGACTAGCAACTTCGTAAGCATCTTTGCCTTCTACTTCCACCATTAATTTGTAGGACTTGATCAAATCCGCAAATTGTTCAATCGGAGCTGTACCTCTGACACCCTGAAATTGCTGAATGTTAGCGACGACATCCCATACGGACGAATTTTGTTCTGCTGCAGTAATGGCAATTTTTGCGATGGTGGTATCCCCAATTCCACGTTTGGGGAGATTAATAATACGTTTGAATGCCTCTTCGTCTTGCTGGTTTACGACAAAACGCAAATAGCCCAAAACATCTTTAATCTCTTTTCGTTGGTAAAATGAGAGCCCCCCAACGATTTTATACTTGATATTTAATCGCCGCAACGATTCTTCAAACGAACGAGACTGCGCATTTGTCCGATATAAAATAGCGAAGTCTGACCAAATCAAACCGTCTCGTTGGCGCGTTTCTAATATCGTAGATGCGATGATTCGGCCCTCTTCGTTATCACTTCCTGCACGGATAATCTCGATTTGGTCGCCATCTTCATTTGAAGTAAAAACATCTTTTTTCAACTGCGTTTTGTTGCGTGCAATGATGGAATTAGCGACGGCAACAATTGCCTTGGTTGAACGATAATTTTCCTCCAATTTGATTGTTGTCAAATCAGGGTAATCCCGTTCAAAATTTAAAATATTTTGGATATCCGCACCACGGAAAGCATAGATACTTTGAGCATCATCTCCTACCACACAGATATTTTGATTGACGGCTGAAAGCTTTTTTGTGATCAAATATTGAGATACGTTGGTATCTTGAAACTCATCCACCATCACATGTTTAAATTTGTGCTGGTATTTATTCAAGACATCTAAATGATCTCTGAATAAAATATTGGTTTGAAATAAGAGGTCATCAAAATCCATGGCATTTGCCTGGAAACAACGTTGGCAATACATTTTGTACAACTGACCCATCATTGGAATTTTCGCATAACGATCTTCCTGTTCGAGCACGGAGCTTGCCATGTATTGTTCTGGGCCAATCAGCCTATTCTTGGCATTCGAGATTCGATTGAGAACCAAGTTGACCTTATAGACTTTGTCGTCCAAGTTTTGTTCTTTGATTAATGCACGAATGAGTGATTTGGCATCATCCGTATCGTAGATGGAAAAATTGGATGTATAACCAAGGCGGGTTCCTTCAAAGCGTAAAATTTTCGCAAAAACCGAGTGAAAAGTTCCCATCCAAATATTTTTGGCCTGAGTCCCGATGACGCTTTCAATCCGATGGCGCATTTCGCCCGCAGCTTTATTCGTAAATGTTAATAATAATATGCTAAATGGATCGACACCCTTTTCGATTAAATGAGCTGTTCGGTAGGTTAGGACACGGGTTTTTCCGGAGCCTGCACCAGCGATAATCATTAAAGGGCCGTCGATATGTTCAACTGCTTCTCGCTGGGGCTCATTAAGGCCTGCCAAATAATCCATAGGGTGATTTTTATTGTTCAATAGGACAACAAAAATAGGAAAATTTCGGCGCTTTTCGGGTCGCTAAACTGATAATTTGTTATTGCGGAAAACCGAATAATGCATGCTCTTTAATTTGTTTCGCAACGGAAACAGGGACTAAGTTCTCCCATTCCCCTGGTCCTTGTTGGATCATCGCCAAAACCTGGTCGGTGCGAATATTCATCAATTTTTCGTCGGATTTTTTGATGTCCTCCAACTTCTTATTATCGAGTAAATAATGCAATAAACCTCGCAAATGCGCCGCGGTTTTGAAGGTCTTTAAATTTAGGACCGAGCCAGAATCGTCAATGGTCGGATAAAGGTATAATTTGATATTATGTCCAAAGAGATTCGCGAATGCCGTTAAAATCCCGCCGTCAACATTGGTATAATGTTTCTCTTCGAATATGTATTCTAGGTTTGGCATCCCCATGATTAACGCCATTTTTAAGCGCGAAAATTGGGACAAGAAGGCTACCAATTTAAAGTATTCATGGAAATTAGATATGAGTACCGTTTGGCCTAAGGAACATAATATATCCACGCGGTCAAGGAAATCTTTTTCATTGATATGGTGCGACCCATCTTCCAAGCTGCGTAAGGTTAGTTCGGATAAAACACAAATTTTATCATCATCTACATCAGATTCCTGCTCGAACTGCGCTTGACCTTTTTTCAACATATCTAAAAAGATATTCGTCACCGGCCTAAATCGGCCACGAATTGCCACGATATGTTTTTTGGCTAAGGCGTCATAAGGTTGCATCACGGTACCATCAGGTCCAAAAACAGCAGCTTGTGTATACCCGTGTTTAACCAAATATAAAGACATTAAGCGATTGTCAACCTCGGCAAAATCGTCACCTTCGAAACGAATCATGTCGATTTCAATCCGATCGGTTGAAAGATCGTCTAGCAATGAAAGCAATAATTTTTCGGGGTCTGCATGCAAGAAATAACAGCCATACAATAGGTTTACACCTATGATTCCAAGTGCTTGTTGTTGTAGAATATTGTCATTGTCCAACATGTTCACGTGGATAACCACGTTATTAACAGGACCATTAGGTTTTAATTGAAACCGCAAGCCGATCCAGCCATGTGCATCATTTGTTTTTTGGTAGTTAAGCGCTGATACGGTATTGGCAAAGGCAAAAAATCGTTTTTCATTAGCTGATTCCGTCAAACGAACTTTCAGTAATTTAAATTCACGCGTTAACATTTTCATCAAACGCGGTTCGCAAACATATTTTCCCGATTCTTCTTCACCATAAATGGCATCCGAAAAGGCCATGTCATAGGCGGAAATAGTTTTAGCGATTGTACCCGAAGCTCCTCCCGCTTTGAAAAAATTGGCGGCTACATCCTGTCCTGCTCCGATTTCGGCAAATGACCCGTAGATGCTTCGATCTAAGTTGACGTTCAATGCTTTTTGTTTCGTCCCAATGGACTTCATATAAGCTGTCATGCGTGATTTTGTTGATGATGTTTAGGCTACCTGCAAGTTAAAAAAATATTCTCAAAGCTTGGGTCATTTTTCTTGAAAAAATCCTAAATCATTTTTTTGTGAAAAAGAGTAAGTCCAGCCATTGGAGCCTCACTTATGATGCCTACGCGTAGTCCAAAACTCGATACAACTCGTTTGAGGATATCTGAATAATAAAACGCAACGGATCCTGTAAAATGAATGGGAGCTATTTGGGAGCTCTCATACTTGACAAGGTACAATTGGCAAAAATCCTGAAATGCCTTTTCAACGAGCGCATAACAGAATGGATGTTTGCGATGATCAAACAGGAATTTGGAAAAGGTAGCGAACCAGCGATTAGGAAATTCTTTTTGATAAGCATGCTCGAATATGTCGAGCCGATTTAAAGCCCCGAAGCGTTTGATAAATGCATCTCGCAAATCGCTTGGTAATTCATGATGTAAATAAGCAAGTATTAATCGCTTCCCAAGATTAGCTCCGCTGCCTTCATCTCCCAACCAAAAACCGAGTGGTGGAATTTGCTCTTTTAGTTTTCCGCCTTCAAAATATCCTGAGTTAGCCCCCGTCCCTAAGATGCATGCAATGCCTGCATCGTCCCCGCACAACGAAATTCCTGCGGCAACTAAATCATTTTCCACAGTGATTTCAGCCTCACCTACAAATGGTTTAATTGCTTGTCGGATTATGTCCCTTTTTGCGTCATCAGTAATCCCCGTACCATAGTAAAAGACTTGTTGGATCGTTTTTTTTGCCAGTTCACCTAAGATGGACTTTTGGGCTATGGTGATTTCGTCGGCCGATTGATAATACGGATTGATTCCATCAGAATAAAAACTTTCGTAAGCTTCATTTGGGTTAGCAATGTAGCGCCATTCCGTTTTGGTTGAACCGCTTTCAACGATTAATATCATACTAATTTCCCGATGGGCGTGAATTTTTCAAAAACATTTGCTGTGTGTGGGGCATCAGCTAATTCGGCCGTCAAATCCTGACCTGCCCAATGTTCATAATGCTTTCCATTTTTCCATAACTTCGATGCGGTCATGTCATAAACTAGCCCTTGAAATGCCATCCAAATTTCAGGCTTATCTTGCCCATTACGAAGGGATAATTGCGATTTGGTAATATGAGGAAGCTCGTTGGACACGGAATTCTAATTTGTACGAAACTAAATAAAAAGAGCCAAACCCCGTTTTATTCCTAAAGATTTTTAATTTTACAGTGTAAAAAATTGCACGATGAAAAATTTTATTTGGATTGTAATGACAGCGTTCATGCTATTTGGATGTAGCAAAGAAGCGCCAACTCCAGTTTCAGAATTGATCAAAAAAACGTGGTCTGCTAGTTCTGCTCAATGGGATGGAACCACACAATACACGAAAGGAGGAAGTTCGAACCTGGTGAGTGGTTATTCACAATTTAAATTAGACTTAAGTGTCGCAGGTTCTGTAACCTTAACTGAATTTGACGGGAAGCAATTTACAGGGAGTTATGTACTCGCTTCCGATAACACAAAAATCACTTTGAGTAACTTAAAAAGCTCGGAAGGGGCTCCCACTGGAACAAGTGGTACGTTAGAATTTAGAATTGTGGGCACGCCTACCGCAACTACACTCGGATTAGAAACGACAACGACCTACATCAAAGCAAGTAACAAGCGAGTTAGTTTAGCTTTGGTTAACCCGTAAATAGTCATTTTGAATAGATAGCCGTCTTTGTGGGCGGCTTTTTTTATATATGGAAAACAGAACAGAAATTGGAAGTATTGGTGAGTTTGGATTGATTAATCGTCTGTCTGAACCGTTTAAGTCACACCAAGGTTGGACTTCCGTTGGGATTGGAGATGACGCAGCCGTATTAAATTCAGGTGGGAAATTAACAGTAACGACGACCGAATTGCTCATCGAGGGAGTACATTTTGATCTTTCATATACGCCTTTACTTCATTTAGGTTTTAAGATTGTTAGTGTCGCTTTGTCAGATTTGGCTGCGATGAACGCTATTCCAGCTCAGCTCGTTTTGGGTTTAGGTTTAAGCAACCGTTTCTCGGTAGAAGCGGTCGAAGAATTATATCGAGGTGTGAAAAACGCTTGTGATGAATACCAAATTGATTTAGTAGGCGGTGATACCACTGCGTCACCTCAAGGTTTAATCGTGTCTGTTTCGGCTATTGGCGTTGTGGATTCCACGCAATTAGTGAAACGTTCGGGGGCAAAACCGAATGATGTTATTTGTGTAACAGGTGATTTCGGAGGTGCATTATTAGGATTGCAATCATTGGAACGCGAAAAGCAAGTGTTTTTAGCAAATCCAGAAATGCAGCCAGAACTAGATAACAAGAGTTACGTGGTATTGCGCCAGCTAAAACCTGTTGCACGTTTTGACATACTTCATGAAATGCGGGATTTAGGTGTAGTCCCTACGTCCATGATCGATAGTTCTGATGGCTTAGCTGCTGAAATTTTACATTTATGTAAAGCTTCCAATACCGGCGCACGTATTTTTGAGAAAAACATCCCAATCGACGATGAGACTTATTTATCGGCAACTGAATTCAATCTGAGCCCTTTAACGGCTGCTTTGAATGGAGGAGAGGATTACGAATTGGTGTTTACGGTGTCGCAGGCCGACTATGAGAAAATAGAGAAAATCTCGGATGTTACGGCGATTGGATATATGACAGATAAGCAGGAAGAGAAAGTCATCGTGATGAAATCAGATCAATTGGTCAATCTAACAGCCCCTGGATTCGGCGCATAGTCATGGCAGTAGCAATCATGCAACCCTATTTTTTCCCTTACTTGGGCTATTTTCAATTAGTTCAAGCAGTGGAACATTTTGTGTTGTACGATGATGTGATGTTTATCAAAAAGGGTTGGATTAATCGCAATCGGATTTGGATGCAAGGGCAAGATTTTATGTTTACCATCCCGCTTGAAAAACAAAGTCAAAACAAAACAATTCGCGAATCAACCGTCGCCTGGAACGCAGATTTTCCCTCAAAATTTTTAGTGCAATTACGGTCGGCCTATAAAAAGGCCCCACATCTGGATGCTGTTATGAATCTGATTGAGGGGGTCTTGGCTGAAAAACCTATCAGTTTGGCTGATTTGGCAGGAAATAGTATTCAGGCTTCCTGGAATTACTTAGGCTTACCTAAGAAGTTTTACTTTAGTTCGGAGCTTTCGGTCTCCTCAGAACTTGGTAGGGCTGAGCGTTTAATGGAAATCACAAAGTCTTTCGGGGAATCTGTTTATATTAATGCGGCCAATGGTCAAGCATTGTATGACAAGCCCAGCTTTGCGCTTCAGGGGGTAGACTTGCAATTTATTCAAGGAGACTTGCCGGCATACCCGCAAGGAAATAGTCCAGATTTTTTAGCAGGTCTATCCATGATAGATGTATTCATGTGGAATGACATCCCTCAAATTCGTGAAATGTTAACTCACTATAAGTTAGTCTAAGCCCATCTTTCTCCGTAAAATAAATTTCGCACCTATTTTATCAAGTTATTGGTAACTTTGTTCAAATGACTCAATCCATTTTCATACGTAAATACTCAAACCGCTTCCTTTCTAGGTGGCTGGTCTTAGTTATTGACCTCGGGATCGTGATGTTTTCATTTACGCTTGCGACTTTATTGCGTATCAATTTCAGATATCAAGAAATTGATTTATATAATTTTCAGTTTCACTTTTTGTTCCTTTTCTTGATAAGAATTGGGGCATTTCTTTACTTTCAATCGTTCACCGGGATCATTCGTCACACGAGTATTGAGGATGCCGTATTGATTTTGAAAGCGGTTTTTACAGGTACTTTTATTGCCGCATTATTCTCAGTTGCCTTGCGATATTACAGTGGTTTGGACATGTTGTTTTATGTTCCCATTTCCATTTTAGCCATCGATTTTTTTATCTGTTTATTCTTGATGGTGACATTGCGGTTTCTGGTGAAATCGTTCTATGAGTCCTTTATCAATGAATTTAAACCGGCTGTAGGTGTGCTCATTTATGGCGCTGGTTACTCAGGCTTATTAACCAAAAATGTCATTCAAAATGACCGCGGTATCAATTATCAGGTTCTTGGTTTTATTGATGACAATGAGTCTAAAATAAACAAGACCATTGAAGGTATTCGAGTATACAGTCTTGTGGAGGCGCTCGATAAATTTGTCGACAATTACGAAGGATTACAGGTCATCATGGCCATTAATAACATTGGTCTACAAGCGAAACGGAAGATTTCAGATGTGTTCTTAGACCGCGGAGTAGTTGTAAAAACGCTTCCTCCCGTAGATAAATGGGTTGGGGGTGAATTTGCAATCAATCAAATCCACAATGTCAAAATTGAAGATCTACTAGGACGCGAAGAAATTCAAATGAACAACAAGCGGATTAGCGAGGAAATGAACTCACAATCCATTATGGTTACCGGTGCCGCAGGGTCGATTGGTAGTGAGATTGTGCGCCAATTGATCGCCTATTTCCCCGCTAAAATCATACTTGTTGATCAAGCAGAATCCGGTTTGTTTGATTTAGAATATGAACTTTCTGGGCTGATTCCATCCAATACAGAATTAGTGGTTAAAGTTGCGGATGTGTCGGATTACCAACGAATGGCTTTGATTTTTAAGACGCACAAGCCAGGAATCGTATTCCATGCGGCAGCCTATAAGCACGTTCCTTTGATGGAAAAAAATCCATACGAGGCCGTTAAAATAAATATCGTTGGGACACAGGTTTTAGCTGAATTAGCTGCTGAAAATGGCGTGGATAAATTTGTGATGGTGTCAACAGATAAAGCTGTCAATCCAACGAACGTGATGGGTGCGACCAAGCGTTTTGCAGAAATGTACACCCAGTCAATGAATCAATTGGAAGGTGTTCGTACGAAATTTATAGCCACGCGTTTCGGAAACGTACTTGGCTCCAATGGTTCCGTAATTCCATTATTTAAGAAGCAGATTGAACGTGGTGGTCCAGTAACTGTAACTCACCCTGAAATAACTCGTTATTTTATGACAATTCCTGAAGCCTGTGAATTGGTTCTGGAAGCAGCAACCATGGGTGAAGGTGGTGAAGTATTTGTTTTTGATATGGGAGAATCTGTGAAGATTGTCAACCTGGCTAAAAAAATGATTACGCTGAGTGGATTACGGGTTGATCGTGATATTGAAATCAAGTATACAGGTTTGCGTCCGGGTGAAAAATTATATGAGGAGCTATTGAATAATGATGAGAATACCTTGCCAACGCACCATCCTAAAATATTAATTGCCAAAGTAAATACGCCAACATACGCATTTATGGAAATTCAAGTGGCGTCTATGTTGAAATTATTAGCCGATGGTGGAAACAATGAATTGGTTGCTAAAATCAAAGAGGTGATCCCTGAATACAAATCAAACAATTCCGTCTTCGAAAAATTGGATCGAAAATCTGTTACGATTAAGCGTTAATCAAACGTTTAGCTAGCCATATTGACCCGAGAGTTACAGCTGGTGCTGCCAAAATATCCCACGTATAATGTACATGTTGAATCAGCAATAAGCTGACTAAAACACCACATAGTGCCAAACTAATCTTTCTTTCTATTCCTTTGAGAAAATAACAAACAAAGACCATGGTCGCTGTATGGCCTGAAAAAAACAGGTCCTTCGTTATGGCCATGCTGTCACCATAAATAAAAAATTCTGCTATCGGGTCATGTAAATCTACTAGGCCAACGGGCGGATTTAAAGCAACAAAATAGATACTAGTAAATCGGAACAAAGTCTCGATATTAAATGCCCAAGCAAACCACAAAAATTGATGTGGCGAAGCCAATAAACGGATGATTAAATAAATGACACTGACGTAAATGATTCCAAAAATCGGATATGAAACATTGGCTGCCGGAATTTGAGCAAGAATGAAATCAGGCCAAACAGCCCCTTCACGCAACTGAATCCACTGAAAATAATCAGCTGCTTTCAAAGGAAAAATGGCGAACACCCCTAAAGCCAAGATCAAACGCCACTGAAATTGTTTATCTTGCCAGGCGTTAGCCCAAGCAGTTGAAATTGATTTTCTAAAACTATTCATCCACTTAGTTGGTTATACTCCCTGGGTTTTGGGTTCGCAAAACTACGCTAAAAATAAAAAGGATATGAACTTCTATTTGAAAAAAGTCGGATTTATACTGAGCATCGCTGGGGCATTTCTTCATTTTTCCTGTGGGGGAACATCGATAAAAAAGCCAACCATGCAAGATAATTCAATCGCAAAATTAGATACAATCACGTTTGGAGCCGGATGTTTCTGGTGCGTTGAGGCCGTATACCAACGTGTAAAAGGGGTTCATTCTGTGACCTCCGGCTACATGGGGGGTAAAATCAAACAACCTACCTATCGTGAAGTGTGTTCAGGACTAACTGGTCATGCTGAAGTTTGCCAAATCACCTATGATCCGAAAGTAGTTTCCTTTGAAACATTGTTAGAAGTATTTTGGCAAACACACGATCCAACGACATTGAATAGACAAGGAGCTGACGTGGGTACGCAATACCGTTCCGCGATATTCTTTACGGATGATGCTCAAAAACAAGCTGCTGAAAACTGGAAACGTAATTTGAACGAAAAGCATGTTTTCCCTAATCCAATCGTGACAGAAATTACGGCGGCATCGACTTTCTATCCAGCTGAAGATTACCATCAAGATTATTTTAATCAAAATGGAACGGAGCCTTATTGTCAAATTGTGATTAAACCCAAGATGGATAAATTCCTAAAGGCGTTTAAAGATAAATTAAACTAGAATCCTCCTTTGTCGTAAAAGCTTCTTCTGCGAGATAATTTCAAGTCTTGCAATAACGATGATTTGACACGTAGGTCAAATGAGTAATTACTCGCTCGACCATAAAATGGACTCGCAATAGGTGTCCAGTTAAAATTCATTTCCCAGCAATGGAGATCGCGGTGAACGGACATATTGGTATACGTCAACCCGTTAAACTTGAAATCATATCCGGACGAAACAGAGAATTTCCATTTTTCAGAAAGGCTCAATTCCCCCTGAAAGGTAAGGCCTGCAATTTTTTGCGCTGCTGCTAGACCCATTCGGCTATACGAAAATTGATAACTGAATGAGAAAGTCCAAGGTACATTCCAGTCGACATAATCATCCAAATTGCGATTGATCTGTCGCAACTGAGACTCCGTTCCTTCTTTGCTAGTTTTCTCCTTTGTTTTCGCTGGCGCAAATCGGCGCCCAATGGAAAAATTAAGCCCTTGAAGTCGGCCTAAGCCTTCCCCCTTACTGAACATGAGGTCCGTTGTTCGCCGACCCATATCGAAAAATGCCTTGTCTTGAACGTATAAATAGGGGTCAATACTTCCGCCCACGTTGATGTCAAATTCCCTGACGCGTGAATTGGCATTAAAATTTAAGTTAGACAGCGGAAATTCTTTAGCTAATAAATTATAGCTACCGTTAATCCCAAAGTTGTCGATCAAATTGATTTTTTCACTCTGCTTGGTGGCTGTGTCGGATTTGGTCTTCAACTTTGCTTCTAGCGTATTTTGAAGTCCAAAACTGATTGCCCCCGTGGCGCCACCATAACTTAAGGTTCGTGGATCAAAGCTCGAAATGCGGCGGATATCACCAACTTGCTCTCTTCCTTCTGCATTAATAAACTTTCTATTATTAATTCGCACATCTTGAAAGTAGCCCAGTGATGGATCTGAAATATCTGGCGCATAGCTTAAGCTGATACTTGGCACAAGCGTATGACGTATCGCCTCCAAACGTCCTTTGTTAAATCGCGCCGTTCCATACATACGGGTGTTCATGCTGGCCGAAAAGGAGAGTTGAGAATTGAATTTCGGTAGACCGCCCACCGTGTCAATTCGGACCGTTGAATCCACCGGCATATATGTGTATTTGTATGATCGGGTGTACATATTTCCAGCCAAAGAAACCCCAGGAGTCAGGTTGATATACGGCGTGATTTTAATATTTGGTAATGAAAGAGGTACACTATATTGGAATTTTGTTTGTGCTTTTTCCCATAACATGGGTATGGTGCTAGCATTCACGGGGACTACCCCTGGAGGCAGGTCGTCAGCGGAAGTGGGTAGAAACGGCTTTTGAAT
>JBEDFG010000005.1:0-23458 GCA_041175285.1 Bacteroidota bacterium
TAATTTACCTGCAACGCAAGCTCAAAAAGGTCGTGCGACTAAATGGGCGGCAAAAACGTATTTAGCTAAAGCTTTACTTTTCCAAAAGAAATACCAAGCTGCTAAAGATTTGTTGTTAGATGTATATGCAAATTCAGGTAAAAAATTAATGCCTAATTATCATGACAACTATCGAAACATCACGAATAACAACGCGGAATCCATTTTCGAAGTTGAATTCTCTGTAAACGACGGGTCTACAGGTAACAATGGAAACGTTGGGGATAACTTGAACTGGCCATATTCTGCTAACTCCCCAGGTCGTGGATGTTGCGGTTTCTACCTCCCCTCTCAAAACCTAGTTAACGCATTTAAAACAGATGCAGACGGTTTACCGATGATCGGTGCAAAAGCAGATGGAACAGCTGATACATATAATGCAGTTGACGTACCCAATGACCAAGGATTAAAATCAGATCAAGCTTTCAATTTAAAGAAAGATGTTCCTGTTGATCCACGTTTGGACTGGACTGTAGGTCGTCGTGGTGTAAACTTCCTAGATTGGGGTCAAATGCCAGGATTTAACTGGATTCGTAACCAAAATTACTCAGGTCCTTACATCGGTAAGAAATGGATGTATTATTTAGCTGATGAAGGAAGTTCAACACACTCGACAAGTAAACGTGCTGTTAACAACAACTACCGTTTATTGAAAATGTCTTCTGTAATCTTATGGTTGGCAGAGTGTGAAGTAGAATTAGGAAATTTAGGAGAAGCTGAAAAATACGTAAACTTGATTCGTAACCGTGCGAAAACTGGTTCCGTGCAAGATGCTTCTGTGAACTATGTCGTTAATCCATATCCTGCGGGAACATTTGCAGCCAAAGGAAAAGAATATGCACAAAATGCTGTTCGTATGGAAAGCCGCTTAGAGTTTGCGATGGAAGGTCACCGTTTCTTCGACTTAGTTCGTTGGGGTATCGCAGAGCCTTACATCAACAAATACTTGAAAGAAGAATCAGTGAATGGAACTGACTTAGCGGGCAGAACGTATAATAAGCGTGGTTACCTAGTTGGAAAATCATTTACAAAAGGGAAAAACGAATATTTCCCATTGCCAAATGATGAAATCCTAAATTCACAAAAGGCAGGTGCTGCAACATTAAAGCAAAACCCAGGATATTAATCCATCCTAAATTTCAAAAAAAGTCAGAACCTTGTGTTCTGACTTTTTTTGTTTTAAACGGTACCAACTATTCCCGTATATTTGACAAAATTTATTCCTATGCTAGCTGATCAATTTGAAACCATTATTCAACGCCGTAGATCTAATAGACGCTTTGATCCCGAAGTAACGGTGGCTGATGACGTAATCGAACGAAGTCTAAAACGTGCCATCTTATCCCCTAATAGCAGTAATATGCAATTATGGGAATTCTATTGGATTCAAAGCCCCGAAGAAAAGGCCAAGTTTCATGCCCTATGCCTAGGTCAATCAGCTGCAAAAAATACAGCCCACCTCGTTGTTTTTGTCACGCGACAAGACTTATGGTCGCAACGTGCTAAATGGAATTTATCCCGTATTAAAGAATCCCTTCAAGGCAAAGAGCCTGGTAAAATGGAAAAACGCGGTTTGCAATATTACGGCCAATTAATGCCCTTGTTATATCGTCAAGATCCGTTTGGAATTTTTACTGGAATCCGAAAAGCCATGTGTTTTGTGATGGGAATCCGGAAACCTTTTATGCGCTTTGGTGGCAAGGCAGACCAACGAGTTACCGTACACAAGTCCTGTGCCTTAGCAGCTCAAACATTTATGTTATCAATCGCAGCTGAAGGATATGAATCTTGTCCGATGGAAGGATTCGATGCAGTACGTGTTAAAAAAGAATTGGGATTGCCGAGTGGTTCAGAAATCAATATGATTATTTCGGTAGGAAAAGGAACCGAAGAAGGTATTTGGGGAGAACGTTTCCGCTTACCTTATGAGGATGTTGTATTTAAACGCTAAAGGCAATCAACATCCGGTATCACCTGAACCCCTTTGAATAATTTATTGGTTGGCAATTCATCCAAACATGCCCGCAAACTTTCTTTAAACTTGGCCAAGGAAACTCCCTTCTCCAGTTTAATCAAAATTTCCATGGCATATTGATTGCGAATACGCTCAATGAGGGGTTTTTCAGGTCCGAGTACCCTTCCATGCCCAAACCGCTCTTTTAAAATCATCCCTAAATGCCTCGCAGCTTGATCAACCGCTTGTGCTTCCATATGGCGAAGTGTCAATTTGATCAAACGCGAAAACGGAGGATAATGATATCCTTCTCGTTCCACAATCTCATCCGCATATAACGCAGCATAATCACCCCGTTGAATAAAATCAAATAAACGGTGATTCGGTTGATTCGTTTGAACGTAAACCTGCCCCTGCTCGTCACGTCTTCCCGCACGGCCGGCCACCTGGGTAATCAACTGAAATGCTCGTTCATGTGCCCGAAAATCAGGAAAATTAATAATTCGATCCGCATCGAAAATGGCTACGGTGGATAAGCCCTCAAAATCTAGGCCTTTGGCGACCATTTGCGTGCCAACTAATATATCAATGTTTCCAGATTGTATTTCGCTTAGAAGGCTATTAAATGCGGTTTTCGAGCGTGTGGTGTCAAGATCCATCCGGCCAATACGTGCATCTGGAATTAAAAGCTGTAATTCTTCCTCTAATTTCTCGGTTCCATAGCCCATCGTTTTCAATTGTGTACTTCCGCAGGCGCCACAACGGGTCAACAAACCCTCGCGGTATCCACAGTAATGACATCGCAATTCTTGGTCTTTGGCATGATATGTTAAACTCACATCACATTGATTGCATTCCGCTATCCAATCACAATCCTGACATTGAATATAAGGCGAATATCCTCTCCTATTTTGGAATAAAAGACTTTGTTTTCCTCGCTCAAAATTGGTCTTCAAAACCTCGACTAAATCGACAGAAAAGCCACCCTTCATCTGCTTCATGCGCGTAGCATACTTCGTATCCAACAAACGCAATTCAGGCAACTGTGCCTTACCAAAACGTTCGGACAAAGTCACTAAGCCGTATTTACCTTGTTTGGCTTGATAATACGTTTCGATGGAAGGAGTAGCCGAACCCAATAATACTTTGGCTCCCTGCTGATTTGCCAGCACCATGGCAACGTCTCGCGCGTGATAGCGAGGTGCAGGATCCGTTTGCTTAAATGAAGATTCATGTTCCTCATCAATGATGATTAAGCCTAAGCGTGAAAAAGGCAAAAACACCGAAGAACGAACGCCGACCACGAATGGATATTTGCCTTCTACAATCGACTTCCAAACCTCCACACGTTCATTGTCTGAAAATTTAGAATGATAAATGCCAACCTGCTCACCAAAAATCTTTTTTAAGCGCGTGACAATTTGGGTAGTTAACGCTATTTCAGGGAGTAAATACAAAACCTGATCTCCATTAGCCAAGGCCTCCTGAATCAAACGAATGTAAATTTCAGTTTTCCCACTTCCTGTAATACCATGCAACAAAACAGTATCCTTTGTCTGGAATTGATCTAAAATGGATTGATATGCCTTCGTTTGCGCTTCATTCAAATCAAAAGTTGATGGCACAAAGTCATCCTGATCCGATCCAAATCGCGAAACAATCACTTCAAAAGACTCGAAAACGCCGTTTTTGATTAAAGTCTGAAGTGAACTTTCCGATAATTCAGCTTGTGAAAAACTTGACTTTTCTAAACCCTTTTGATTGCTAGAAGGATCGCGCAACACAGGAATAAAACGTAAATAATGCAGCAATACACTTATCTGCTTCGTCTTATCTTCTAAGCTTTTTATTAATTCAGTTAATTGGCCTTGATCCTCCCATGCTTTACAAAGTCGAATCTTACGAATAACCTTCGGGGTATAGCGATCTTTGAGTTCATCAAAAATTAAAACAGCACCTTTGCCTACTAACGCTTTGATGTGATGATATGGACTTTTAACATCAGCGACGCGAGCGATCTCATCATAGGTTAGTGCTCCTTTAGCTTGAATAGCTTCGATAATCAGGCGCTCCTTTTCTGTCAACTCACCTAGTTGGTCAAATTCAGGATGAACTTGAACTTTGGATTGACTCGAAATTTTCAAACCAGCAGGAAGCGCAATTTGAAATACTTCACCCGGATAGCACATGTAATAATTAGCTACCCACTGAAATAAGGCAATTTGTGAGGATGTCACCAGCGGTGCATCATCTAAAATCTCCAAAATATATTTGGCTTGGTATTGCTTGGGTGGTTGATGATGAACGGAGACAATCACCGCTGTCAAGACTTTAGTACTCCCAAAAGGTACTACGATTCGAAGGCCTGATTCAACAACTTGTGCCCATTGCCGAGGGACTCGGTAGGTAAAAAAACGTGGGATGGGTAATGGGAGAAGTGCATCAACGAATACCGTCGATTCTTCAGATTCAAAAAGCAAATTTGATTCTCCCATGTCAGCTACAAATAAACACAAAGATCAGCAGTCGGGCAAGCTAATCTTGCCAGCGAAGTGTTTGCACTAAGTGAATAGCGTCTTGTTTCAAAAAATGGATGATCGGAGCTAATGAATCATTTTGAGTTGCCGTTTTGACATAAATGGCGCCACGTAAAAAATGCTTAGAACTGTCTGTTGTAAAAAATTGTAACGAGGTAGCAACCTCCCCATTTAACTCAATTAAACCTGCTTTGCGACCATCAGTCGTCGTCATCATGTAATCTTGAATTCCAGATGCTTTCCCTTGATGTTTATAGGCGAGCGCATAAGAATCGTTGATGAGGGCATTCATCTTTTTCCGATCGCCACCGAGCGCTTTATAGGTAATCTGTATAAAGGCATCCCAGCGTGGGTAATAGATATAAATCCAATGTGGCTCTGCCTTCCAAATTTGCTTCTTATTACCAATCTTGGCCGTATCTGGAATGACCTGGGCATATTTCGAAATCTCAAAGCTATAAGGGTGACCTTTTTCTACCTGCACAAAAGCGGCAGTAGGTAATATAATTCGGTTATACCCTTTAGGCCGCGGAAGGTAGTCGGCCTGTTGCGTAGTGGAACCACACGACCAAATAAACAATAAAAGAAATAGGTAGCGAATCATCTACTGAGGCAGATCTACTCCGTGATAATCCAAAATAGGCTGTTGGATTGTTTGAAAAACCTTTTCGCGCAACATAGGCATATCCTCCTGCGTCATTCCTTTAGTTTCAATCGGGGCATGAATGATCACCTTTATTTTACCCGGTTTGAGGGCAAAATAATCGTCGTCCATCATTTGAAAATTATTCAAAAAGGAAACGGGGAGAACAGGTACCTGTTGCTGTATAGCCATCGCAAATGCACCATCTTTCAATGGATTAGCCATAAATGGAAAGTTGTTCGAAACAATCCCCCCTTCTGGAAAGATAATAATACTGCGATTAGATTGAAGCGCACGAATTGATTTGGAGAGCGTCGCGGTACGGGAAGCTCGGTCTTTACGGTCGACTAAAATATTCAATCGACTATATAAGTAACCAAAGAGTGGCACTTTCTTGATCGAAGCCTTTCCTACAAAGGAGAAATAATTGGGTAAGATCTTTACAAAAGCAGGAATGTCCAAATACGAAAAGTGATTAGAACAAAATACATACACTTGTTTTGGATCTAGACGATGATCGCGTTGAATCTCGAATCGAACAAAACCAAAGGCAAAGAATAGGCTTGACCAAAGTCGGACCAACTTATGCGCATAACGTTTTGTATCCTTATGTTGGAGCAAAAGAACCATGAAAGGGTAGAGCGCGAGGAACCACCCAATAAACCAAAAACCGGTCCATACAGAGTATAGACCGATTAGCGGATTTGAAATATGTGGGTTCTTTTTCTTCATAAAAGAATTACTCAACGATACCTAATTGCACCGTATTCGTTTTCTTAGTTGTATGAGCTGGAATAGAAAGCGTTGTTACAAAAACATCCCCTACGGTTAATAATTGCTCTTGCTTCAATTTTTCTACCATGCCTAAAACTGTCTTTTCAGCACTTTCAGAGCTAGCATCATAATAAAATACTTTCACTCCCCAAAGTAAACCCATCGTAGACATCAATTGCTTGTTGGACGTAAACACAAACAAATCTGCCTTTGGACGGTGCGCCGACAATTTAAATGCAGTTTGCCCTGAGTTAGTGATGCAAAGGATTGCTTTTGCTTTTGAGTCACGCGCTAAACGACAAGCACCTGAGATTAGGCGATCGGTTAACGTAACATTGGGCGTATTGGCTAATGCGTGATTCTTAAAGTAAATCGCAGCTTCGTCGCCTTTAATGATTTCAATGGCATTTTGTTGTTGTTCAACAACTTCATGAATATGCGCCATTGTTTCAACGGCTTTAATTGGGTAAGCACCCGAAGCAGATTCACCTGAAAGCATCGTTGCCGAAGCTCCTTGTAAAACTGCATTTGCTACGTCAGAAGTCTCAGCACGCGTAGGAACTGGGTTGGTAATCATTGACTCCAACATTTGAGTAGCAACAATGACTGGTTTCCCAGCAGCTGTACACTTCTCCACCATCACCTTTTGAAGATATGGAACAACGGCTCCGTCCATTTCAACACCTAGGTCACCACGAGCAACCATGATCGCATCAGTCGCTTCAATGATTTCATCTAAGTTATCGATTGCCTCTGGCTTTTCAATTTTAGCAATCACCTTGGCTGTTTTGCCGTATGCTTTAATTTTATCTTTAATATCCCAGATATCTGATGCTTTACGTACAAAAGATAAAGCGATCCAATCCACACCGTGGTCTAAACCAAAATATAAATCCGCTGTATCTTTTTCTGTCAAGCAAGGTAATGACACCTTCGTACCTGGTAGATTAATTCCTTTTTTAGATTTTAAAATTCCACCGTAAACAACTTCAGTAAGAACTTCTTTTTTTACTTTATCGATCGCTAAAACCTTTACTTCTAGGTTACCATCATCCATTAAAATACGTTCGCCAACGTTCACATCTAAATACATAGACGTATAAGTTGTACCTACTTTCTCAGATGTACCCAATAGGTTTTCATCCATCGCAAAAATTAATTGCTTGCCGGCTTCCAAAGGAACACCGTTATTTTCAACTAATTGCGTACGAATTTTGGGACCTTGTAAATCTTGTAGAATTGTCAAATTCAAACCTTTCTCCTCACTGATAGAGCGAATGGTCTTTAAACGTTCTAAATGATCCTCATGTGTTCCATGGGAAAAATTTAAACGGAAGATATTTACACCTGCTTCTGCTAATTGAATTAAAGATTCTCTGGATTCAGAGGCTGGGCCTACTGTGGCAACAATTTTGGTTTTGCGTTGATACGACATATATTAATTTAGTCAAATTACTCTGCAATTTACATTTTACTCAGCAAAAAATGGAATTAATTCAAGATAATACTCCCGATTTTTAGGAAAAAATTAAGATTCAGGCGAGACCACAAACCAAACGTTTTATTTTTTATCGGTTTAATCCAAAATAAAGTATGGAACAAAAAAAGGGAGCTTAATTAAGCTCCCCAATTCAAATTTTATCTTAGTTTTCCCAAAGGTCATGCTCCATTTCGAGCAGTTTATATTCCAATAATTGGGACATCATCAAACCTTCTTTTTCTCCACCGTATAAATCGGTTAAGAACTTATTTTCCACATTTCCTTTTTTGATAATACGAGCCTGGAACATTCTTAAGTCGAATGCATCAGCCATATTTTTATGCTGCGTCTCATTTTCCGAATTATACCAAATGCAATTAGGATTGCTGCGGAACAATTTATACAAATCCTTGTAACGGAAAGAAGCGACTGCTTTATCAAATCCAGCCTTTGTTTTAGATGCTGGGATAATCAATGTGATGGATTGAATATCAAAATACAAACGTGATCTGCGACGGTCAATTACAGCATCCTCACGTATTTCAAGGATAGATAATTCCTTAGGGAAATAATAAGAAACAGCGCCAGTTGCTGGCTTAGCATCAAACGCATCTTTCGCAGGTGCAGCGGCAGGCTTAGCGCCACCACCCCAGCCATCATCTGCCCCAGTTGCTTTTGGTGTTGCACCTTCAGCACCAAAACCTGCTGCTTTCTCAGCATCAGATAAAGCAGATTCTTCCGACTGCTCTTCCATTTTCAAATTTTCTTGAAATTGGTCAGCTGTTAATTTTGTCAACAATGAGTCATTAGCATATGGAGTTAAAACTCCAGCCTTAACCCAATCCAAAATGAATTTTGAAATTTCGTTGTTAACCGAAAAGAATGGTTGGTTTATTTTTTCATTCAAATCCATTCGACGCCATAAGCGAGCCTTGTAATGAATACTTGATTCATCTATTGGTCGAACTGAATTTTGATTGCCGGGTACTGGCTTTTCTTGCGCAAGCGACTGAAAAGCAAGGCCAACAAATGCACTAAACAATACTAGTTTTGATACTAATTTCATGTATTTCGTATTAATTCAACGGAATATTTTTCGCCATGGTATATGGAATCGTCTCAACGGCACCTTTAAAGTTTTTCCGTTGTACGCCTTTAATCTCAATGTAGTAACGGTCACCAGCTTGTGCTTGAGCTGCTAATTTGGCAATAGAGCCAGAACCAGGTAAGGTCACATCGTCAATTTTCCGTTGTCCACGTGCTAAGGCAACATATAATTCAGATACACGGAAATTTGCATCTTCTGGGTTTGTTGACTTAAATGATTCATCTGCCAACGCACGAGCATCAATACTACGTAAACCCGAAGCACTAGCTCCACGCTTTTCATCTAATTCGCCACCATTTCCAAAAACCTTAACTTCTGGTCTTGGTACGCGACGAACACGGAAGGTTTCTTTACCTAATAAGGTACCGCTATTGGCAACATTCAATGTAATCGAAGCCGCGTTAGGCACAATAGTAACTTTTCCACGAGTTTGACCAGCGATTGCTTCACCACCATCAGCTGAAAAAGATGGATTCCATAACGCTCCTAAACCTGGACTAGCCACACTTAGGCGATTGGCACAACCTAAATAAAGTGCTGGTAAAGTTGCCGTTTCGATATTGTAGGTTGGCTTCAAAACGAAGTATTCTTTTTGAATCGTTTCCGTTTTTGGTCCAGCTGGGCTCATGTATGAAACTGACGCTGTATATGTCTTTTTTGACATCCCATTTGCATCATATCCACCACCTGAAGTCTTAAATTTGATTTGACCACGGCCGTCAACAACTGGAATTGAGGCACCATTAAAGCTCATACGAGGCGTAAATCCACTCGATGTGGCAGCAATGAAAACCTCTGCTTGGTAATCCATACCAGCTACAACCGTATTCGCATTCGCAGATACCTGCGCAAATACTTTGTCAAACTTAATTTCCTTCGCTCCTACTTTTTGTGCCAATTGCGCTAAAACATCACTTTCATAACGTCTAACCTCCGCTTGCTTCTGACTAATAGTCGCCATCGCCGCCGGAACAGGAGTTTGAGCAAAATTCAATTCAGCAAAGTCTTTGTTGGCCTGATTCGGATCCTTACTCGCAATTGGATCTGATTTACCATCTGCCGCCAAACTTGGAAATTTAGTTCCAGGATCAGCTAGACCTTCCAATTTTTTCACATAGGCATCAAAAAGACCAATTAACTTGTAAGCTTCACCTGATTTATTGGCGCCAACCATCAAACCAAATACCTTTTCTTCTTCTTTTGGATTTTTGATATTCCCAGTTTCTGGATCAATCCCACCACCAGTCTCTAAAACCCGCGACTTTAAAGATTCCAAATGACTTACTAAAGCATCTGCTTCTTTCTTAACTTCATTTGCCCTTTTCAATACATCCGCGTATGCCGCAGGATTTGGCAAATCTTTAATGCGTTCCTCAATTCCTTGAACCATTCCTTTATTCTTAGATGCTGCTGATTGGTTGGCAACCTCTAAACTTGAATTCAGAATCGTAAATTTCTGCAAAAGTGCATCACTCACTTGCAGTGCAAGAAGAGCGGTTAACACCAAATACATCATCCCGATCATTTTCTGCCGGGGTGTTTCTTTTAAACTAGCCATAGTATCTTATACGTGACAAAAACGTGATTACCCTTTCATTGCAGTTAACATACTTCCGTACACTTGATTCAAAGCTTGAATGTTAGCGTTTAATTTTGCTAATTCTGCTTGGAACAAAGCAGCGTCTTTTGACGAAGCAGCAAGTTGCTCCGTAGTCGCCGTCACATTAGAATAATATCCGTTGATTGCTTTTAAATGCTTCGATGATTCTTGAATCTCTGTTTCGTAAACAGCGTTTAATGCCGCTAACTGATCTCCAGCCTTCGCATATTGTTGTGCATATTTTGCAGCTTCAGTCGAAGAAATCGAAATAGAACCTAATGAAGTAGTCGCATCTGCAACTGTCTTATTCAAGGCGCCTAAAGATTGAGAAGAAGTAGTTAGTGACTGAACAAAATCTTGAGTTGCACCCGTTGCCTTTGAAATTTCTTGCAAGCTATTTGCCGTTGCCGTCAAACCTTGTAAGCTTTTTGTCAAATTAGCTACTACATCAGCACCTAAGCCTGGTTGGTTCGCCAAATCTGCCAATCCTGAAGCGGATGAACGCGGAGCGGCAGGTTTATCTCCAACTAATTCTGGGTATACATTTTCCCAGTTATATTCTTTTTCTGGCTTTGCTTTCAAGTATAATACACCAAACAAAATAAAGATGGCTGCTTCAGTGAACATCCCCACCATTAACATTTCGTTTGCACCTGTCCAGTGAACGATTTTAAATAATGCTCCGATAATAACAACTGCAGCACCAAAACTAGCTACGACGTTGATTGATTTTTCTAATCCCATTTGACTTAATCGATTTAATATGTTGTAAAATGAATGTTATTTAACTGCTGGACGTCCTAGGTAACGCATCATCGAACGGAACCCTATATATGAACGTTTTTTATTCTGTAATTCATAGGCACGTGTACCTGTCTCTAAATAATAGGCAATATCCTTCCAAGATCCCCCACGAATAACTTTACGAGGCTCATCAGCATCTTTATTAACCGTATTCAAATCCCAAGTTACCGCTGAAGCATTGTCGGCATACGCATCTTCACACCACTCAGCCACATTTCCAGCCATATTATATAAACCGTAATCATTCGGCTCAAATGCATTTGCAGGAGATGTATACGAATAGCCATCTGCATCATAATTTCCACGATGCGGCTTAAAGTTAGCTTGCAAACATCCAACCGAATTCGCTACGTATGGATTTCCCCAAGGATATTTAGTTGACGCGCGACCACCACGTGCAGCCCATTCCCACTCAGATTCAGAAGGCAATTCAAAGCGAGGTAAAATGTATAAACCTTGCTTTTTACGGTAATCATTCATCATTTTCGAACGCCATAAACAGAAATATTTGGCAGCATCCCAGCTAACACCTACGACAGGATACAAATCAAACGCAGGACTCGAGAAGTAATATTCAGTCATGGGATCACCATTGTGATAAGTGAAATCACTATTCCAAACTGTTGTATCCGGATAGAATTCTGTAAATATTTTATCCTCTCCTAATACGGAAACAGAATCCTTTAATAAGGCACTCGTAAACTGACGATATTCGTGATTCGTAATTTCGGTATCATCCATGTAAAAGGCAGCCACAGTAACACGCTTGTTAAAGCTAATTCCTGAGCGCGATGCATCCTCATCAGCTTGCCCCATCATGAAACTTCCTGATGGAACTAAAACCATACCATAAGGTGTCGGCTGACTCCAGCCCTTACGTGCCGCAGCTACGATTTCACCGTTTTCTACACCTGGTGCCTCTTTTGATTGCTTGCCAAAACTAAGCAAACCCTTACCTTTTGAAGCGCCTCCTTTGGAGCTGCTTAAGGTTTTACCACCAGAAGATTTGGAATTTTTAGAGCCCGGGCAACTATAAAGTGCCATAGACAACGCTATCACAGATAAACTTAAGGCGAGTTGCTTACCAACTAATTTCAAATTCATATACACGAATTAATAGATCTTTGTACAAAACGATTCGAACTAACAATTATTGCATCCGACCATGACAGCCTACATAATTAATTCAAATTCCTCAAAATTAAGGGATATTTCTGATAATAAATACACAATCGCTGTTTTTTTTAAACGGTCAAAAGTGCTTAGTTTAATCGGAAACGAGGCGTTTTGATTGGGGAGTTGGTCGACTTGAAACTGAAACTAGGAAGATTAAATCGACAAAATAATTCGTGCGTTAATAATGCCTTCACCGGCAAATTCACAGTTGTATAATCAATCGAGTAACCCGCTTCTATTCTATTCTTCCAAATCGATGCTCCAATCATACCCACGACCGCATCATTTGATCGAAAACTACCTCCTAACCAAATGGCATTTTGATAAACGATACGCATTCCTGGTTCTACCATCAAAGCATCAGAGAAAGACTGAACTCGAACAAATGGATTGATTGCTAGGCCAGCCGCAAGTGCCAACGAATGTTCTGCATGAAGTCCAATAACTTGAGCTTGATTTAATTGTGTTGCATAAATACCCACATGTAATTGCTTGCGAACAAATAAAACACCCGCATTCATAGAAGTTTTTGCAGCACTAACCTGCTTACCAGAAAATTCATCAACGATGGGATCCCCGGAGTCACGAACCCGGAAAGCTGTTCCATCAAAAGATTTTGTTTGAAGTCCAAGGCCAGCGCCAACAGAAATATGAGACTCGCCAAGGGACAATTGATAAGCTAGCTGGCCATTTACGCCTTGCATCCCCACTCCCGAAGGCGTCAAATCAGACAAATAATTTAACCCTATTCCCAATCCGGATGTCCCCAGTGGCACGGACGCACTTAACAAGCGTGTACCCAAACTGCCCGCTCCATCTTGACTCGTCTGATAACCCATCCACTGATTCCGAATATGTAATTGAACATACGCACGATCACCCATCCCCGAATATGCCGGATTTAAATAAATGCGATTTTGGGTAAACATGCTCAATCCAGGCCCCAATTGGCCATGTAAATAACTGACAGGCAGGGCGCTTGCCAAGAAACTAATCCACAAGAAGATGCGAGATAAATGACCCATCAAACAATATCAATCCTTAAAAATAACGATTAATTGAAAAAACCAGCAAACTGATTCCCCGCCAGCTTTGTCAATCCTTTGAGGTTTGACAAAGCTAAGGAAAAAAAAGCTCCCGATGGGAGCTAAACTGATTTATTTATTCACTTGTTTGATATAATATTCAAGTGCGCCGGTCATCGAAGGCGCATTAGGCATTGGAGCCTGTATATCAATGATCAAACCTGCATCCGTAACGGCTTGTGCTGTTGTTGGACCAAATGCAGCGATCCGTGTATTGTTTTGCTTAAAGTCTGGGAAGTTCAAAAACAAGGAAGTAATTCCCGATGGACTGTAAAAAGCAATAATATCATAAAACACATTTTCCAAATCAGACAAATCAGCAGAAACAGTTTCATACATGACAGCTTCTGTCAACTGGAAATCGTTCGTACCCATGTAATCGGGTAAATCTTTTTGGCGCTTATTCGAACAAGGGAACAAGAACTTCTCTGTCTTGTGCTTCTTGATAATTTCCAATAAATCCAATGCTGTACGCGTACCTGTAAATACCTTACGCTTACGAATCACAATATACTTTTGTAAATAATTAGCCGTTTGCTCCGTAATACAGAAATATTTCATGTCAGCCGGAACTTCAATCTTAGCCTCCTTACAAATACGAAAAAAATGATCGATCGCATTACGGCTTGTAAAAATGATAGCCGTATGCGTCAAAATATCAATCTTTTGCTTACGAAATTCCTTATAGGCAATACCTTGAACCTCAATGAAAGGTCGGAAATCCACCTTAACGTTGTATTTACGTTCTATATCAAAATATGGGGATTTACCATCTGTAGGAGCAGCTTGAGTAACCAAGATACTTTTAACTTTTTTTAACCGACTGGCATCCTGCTGGACCCCATTTGCAATTTCACTCATAAGAACAATATTCAATTTACGCGCTTGAGACAACTATTTCTCAAAATACCCGCAAATATACGTTTTTTTTAATCAAAAAATTAACCTCCCTTACATGTATTCTGGGAAAATCAATTCACGCAAACCAAAGACCAACACCTGCCCTTCCATCAAAACTAAGTACGCCAATAATGACATTTGGTTTACCGGAAAGGAACGACGAAGTACTTGAAACAAAAAAACAGATCGAACTACAAAGTATCCCGTAATCAAATACGAAATATAACTTAGTTTTATTGGAACCAAGGGCCCTTGGTACAATGAATACAAACTAATACAAACAAACAATAGGGTAAAAAATTGAAAATTCGTTTGTAACGATTTGAAATAATGGGCTTCAGCCACTTGTGATAAGCGAAACAAATTCGTAAACAATTTGAACATGAAGTATCGGGAAATAAACAGGACAAAGCCCACAAATACTTTCGTTACTAAAAACACAAATGATGATCCTACCGTTTGGAAATTCTCCCATGACTCATACAAGGTGTCACCAGCTTGATGTGAAATGCGATTATAAAAAGAAATAAATGCGGTCAATAAGCTTAGCGTAAAAATTACCCACAAATTCGGAAATGCAAAGGGACTTTTCAATACCGCATCCTCCTTCACCTCCCAATGAATCCAATCTGAAAAGCGAAAATAGGTTTGAAAATAACGTGGAAAAGAAGCAAATAAAGTGCCAATAAAAAGCAAAAGTATCACAAACGAGAATCCGAAAAATTGATAAAAAAGAAATGAATCCCGACGTTTAATAGACAAAAAATCGGCCATAGCGACCGAATTAACTTCAATTTTACGTTCAATACTTAACTCCTTGGGTAAGCCCTTCAAATCATTATTATAAATCGTAAGCACAAGCTGCTGCTCACCTGGATACTTTTTTTGTAGACTATCGAGTGTCAGACGGACCTCTACTCCTTTCGGCAAAAACCTTTGAAATGTTCCCTGAATAAATAAATGGTAATCCGTTTCCGATTTAACTCGCAAATATCCTTCCGGATAATCAGCCGGATTTAAGGCAATTGATTTTGATTTATAACCAAAATGTTTCGTTGAAATATAAGGCAAAAAGCCCTTCACAGCAGGCTGATACACCATCCATTCTTTTTCGAACGAATGAATTTGCTTCCATTGCCCAATCGCGAGCGTGGTCAACGTGCAGAAAAATACACATAAAAAAAATCTGCTTACCTGGCCACAAAGGTTCAGATGAGCAGATTTTTGAGTTAAAGGAAGCATCCTTTTGAATTTATTATTTTCCGGCTAAAGCCTTAATCATAGTTTCACCAATATCAGCTGGAGAATAAACTACGTGAATACCACATTCTTTCATGATCTTCATTTTAGCTTCTGCCGTATCATCAGCTCCACCAATAATCGCACCAGCGTGACCCATACGACGACCTTTTGGCGCTGTTTGTCCTGCGATAAAACCAACAACCGGCTTACGGTTTCCATCAGCTTTGATCCAACGAGCTGCTTCAGCTTCCATGCCTCCACCAATCTCACCAATCATTACGATACCTTCTGTTTCAGGGTCATTCATTAATAGCTCAACCGCTTCTTTCGTAGTTGTTCCAATGATAGGATCACCACCGATACCGATCGCTGTCGTTTGACCTAAACCTGCTTTTGTTAATTGATCAACCGCTTCGTAAGTTAACGTTCCAGATTTAGAAACGATACCAACACGACCTTTTTGGAAAATAAAGCCTGGCATAATACCTACTTTACACTCTTCAGCAGTCATGACACCAGGGCAATTTGGCCCAATTAAACGGCAATCATAATTTTGAATATATTCCTTCGCAACGATCATATCCTTCGTTGGAATTCCTTCAGTTATACAAATAATAACTTTGATACCTGCATCAGCAGCTTCCATAATTGCATCCGCAGCAAATGCTGGCGGAACAAAAATGATTGATGTATCAGCACCTGTTTTCGCAACTGCATCAGCAACTGTATTGAAAATAGGCTTATCTAAGTGTGTACCACCACCTTTTCCTGGGGTAACCCCACCCACAACTTGCGTACCATATGCAATCATTTGCTCTGCATGAAAGGTACCTTCCGTTCCGGTAAATCCTTGAACAATAATTTTCGAATTCTTGTTAACTAAAACACTCATTTCGTAGGGGTTAAATAAACGTAGGCGAAAAATTTTTCCAAAGGTACAAATTATTGATAAAATTCATCAAAAACCTTTTAACCTTGGAAATAAAAAATCGAACAGATTATTTTTGTGTAAATTCGAATTCGGATACCATTTCATGATTAAACACCTGCACATTCAGAACTATGCCCTCATAGACTCAATCGATTTGAGCCTATCGAATGGCTTAAGTGTGATTACAGGAGAAACAGGTGCTGGAAAATCAATTTTACTCGGCGCCATTTCCCTATTGATGGGGGCCCGATCCGATGGAAAATCCTTATTCGACCCCGAAAAAAAATGCATCATCGAAGGAACATTTTCGGTGGCACCCTATCCACATATCCAACAAATTTTCGAAGAAGAAGGATTGGATTTCGAAGAACCATGCATCATCCGTCGCGAAATTAACCCGCAAGGGAAATCACGGACCTTCGTAAATGATAGTCCTGTCAATTTAGATTCCTTAAAGAAAATTGGACAGGAATTAGTGGATATACATTCCCAACAAGACACATGGTGGTTGGCAAACGCAGATTTTACCTTAGAATTAGTCGATAGTTTCGCCCAAAACCAAGAAATAAAATTGGCCTACCAAAGTGCCTATCGCACCTATGCTCAATCCCTTAAAAACCTCCATTCACTGCAAAAGAAAGCAGCAGAAGGTACACAAGGACTTGATTTTTTACAATTCCAATTCCAAGAATTAAGTGACGCCAAACTTGAAGCAAACGAATACGAAACACTTCGTTCGCAGGTAGAAAAAGGTCAAAACGCAGAACAAATTCATGAGCGATTGGCTCAACTTGCGAACTTGATGAGCGCTGCGGATATTTCTACCGTAGAGCAAATGCGTGCCGCGTTGCAACAGGTAAATGCGTTGAGCAAGTTTGGTGAGGATTATGCCAGCTGGAAAGATAGGCTCGAATCGATTTGGCTTGAGACAAAAGATTTAGCAAATGAAATCGAGCGGGAGACTGAAAATTTTCAGTCTGATCCGAATGAATTAATACAATCTCAACAACGACTTGATTTACTCAATCGCCTGCTACAAAAATATCAAGTACGCGAAATAAGTGACTTGATTCTATTACGGGACGACATAGATAATCAAATATTAGGCCATACCAATGTTGACGAAGCACTGGCGAAAGCTGAAACAGAAGTAGCTGCCAATTTAATAAAGGCAGAGGCACATGCTGCAAAACTACAGGTGAGTCGCAGCCAAGTTTGCCAACCTATCTCGTTGAAGTTACAGGAATCGCTGAAGGCACTCGGGATTCCAAATGCGACATTGGAATGGGAAATACGTGAACAAGAATTGCAACTGTCCGGAGTCGACAAAATTCAATTACTGTTTTCTGCCAATAAAGGCTTGGCCCCTAAACCGTTTAGGCAAATTGCTTCAGGTGGGGAAATGAGTCGACTCATGCTGTCGATCAAACATTTATTGGCTGAAAAAAGGGCTCTTCCTACGTTGATCTTGGATGAAATCGATACAGGGGTATCTGGTGAAATTGCGATCAAAATAGGTCAGATGCTAACGCAAATGAGTCATTCACATCAAATTATAGCCATTACCCATCTGCCACAAATTGCTGCCGCAGGTGCGCATCATTGGTATGTTTACAAAGATCATGCAGGTGAAAAAACAGTTTCAAGTCTGCGCGAACTCTCAGGAGAAGATCGCGTCGACGAAATCGCTAAAATGATCGGAGGAAGCCAAGGATATGTAGAACTTAAAGAAAACGTACGAAAATTAATTCAGGCCAACCATGTCTAAAAATCTATTAGCCATCTTCCTACTTGCATCCTGCTTTTCATGTACTTCAGCAGAGGAAAAATTAAGTACCGAATTACAGGAAAAGGTCATGAGCCTTCATGATACATTGATGCCTCAAACGGAACAATTAATCTCATTAAAATCATCCTTAGACAGCCTTTCTCATGGTAAAGACTCTGTCCATGTAAAGAAAATAATGTATGCTCTGGATAAAGCCGATCAATCTATGATGGATTGGATGCACCATTTTTCGATAGATAGCCTTTCTAAATTAGAGGTAGGCCAAAAGGTTTCTTACCTTAAATCACAATACAACGCCTTAAGTAATTTAAAATCTACTACAGACTCTAGTCTTCATGCCGCTCAAACATATCTTTCTCGCTAGTATTGCCATACTTGCGCTTAGTTGTTCACAAGATAAAAAGCTACCTTATTTAGGGAAGCACACGACACGGGTTGTTGGCGGAAAAACAGATACACTCTACCATCAAATCCCCCCCTTTAAGTTCCTGAATCAGGATTCTGTTTGGGTAAGTGAGAAAGACATGGCAGGAAAAATCTACATTGCCGATTTCTTTTTCACGTCTTGTCCGACGATTTGCCCAAAGATGAAAACGCAATTATTGCGCATTTATGAGCGCTATGCGAACAATGATCAGATTCGAATCCTTTCTCATAGTATCGATCCCGATTTTGACAAACCGCATGTGTTGAAGCAATATGCGAATCGTCTGCAAGTAAAGGCTCCATGGTGGAACATGATCACAGGTGACAAAAAAGCGATTTACACGTTAGGTGAAAAAAGCTATATGGTAACTACTCAGGAAGACAAAAATGAGGTTGGCGGATTCGTGCACAGTGGAGCATTTATTTTAGTAGACAAACAACGGCACGTTCGAGGTATTTACGATGGAACAAAAGAAGAGGAAGTCAATCACCTGATTGAAGATTTAGAAATCTTACTCAAATCAAATTAACATGAAACTACTCTTACTTGCCGCTCTTACATTTATTATATTGTCTTGCCAGTCAAAAGAAGAAATTCTTCATGAGCAATATGTCATTGAAGGTCGAATTCAATACGAAAACAATTGTGCCAATTGCCATCAATCCAATGGTCAGGGATTACGAAATTTATACCCCGCAATCAATAATAGTCAACTGACTGCCCCACAATTAGCCAAATTAATCAAGCAAGGTCGTAAATCAGAAACGGGATACATGCCCGCGAATCCTAAATTACAGGCTATTGATATAGCGGAAATCATCACATTCATGCGACATGAATGGGGAAAAAACGAGCAAACGTTTTCGTTTGACTCAACACGAATTGTCCTAAAAGATTTGAATTAATTAGCTGGCAATTCATCCACAGTCAAGACTGAATTAGTCACATGACGTAATGAATAGGTTGAAAAATCTTGGGCAGCGTCTAAGCCAATTCCATGAATAATATCTGTTCGTGTCTTTATAGAAACAGGCCTTTCGGTAAAAATTCGTTTCTCGCCAGGCAACCAGGTAAATTCATCTGTGTTAATCAATTCCCCTTTTAACTGGTTATTGATCACCACGTGCCCCATCAATTTATAGGAATTAGTTTGGCGAAAATAATGTGCTGAATCTCCTCGAATGATAGAGGTGACGTTTCCCAATTTATCATAAAACCAAAGTTTCATTTCTTTGGGATAAATTCGATCCTCAACGGGACTCGTAATTTGACTTTCCGTAACCATTCGAACAATAGCACGTGCTGAATCCGAATAGATCATATCTATTCCTGAGAGTTCGGATTTTGGACCTTTATAGACTAAATTCTCTGCTTTTTTTGCTTCACTACATGCGAGTAAGCAAACGACCCAACCGAACAAAAAAACGATTCGCAGCTGGTGCATGGAAAAGATATTAGTTTAATTTGACCTTCTGGAACCAGGCGTCACCTAAGGTTAAGCCAATCACAACACGTTGGTATTGCTCTTCTAAGGCATTGTCGGCCAACAACCCTCTACGTCCGAATTGATACGACACGTTTATGTAATTCAAGAAATTACGTAATGGGAAAGCAAATCCACCACTGACAAATTGGTCTTTTGCAAAACGGCCATTACCTGCAAAATCATAAGGAGTTGTAGCGTAACTATATCCTACGCGATAAGTAGTACGTTTGAAAAAACTCGAAATAGATTCAAAATCAGGCGTATATTCAGCCCCAAATGCAATGGTTGAGGTAGTTGGCAATTTTGCCGAACGACCTAAATTATTATCAATTGAAGTCCAGCTGGTGCTTGAATAATCAACGCCAACCATCCAACGAGCGGCCCGTTCAAGACTAATACCAAAGCGCTGAGATACTGGAATTTTTTGATCAAATTTACTTTCCTTCTCTAATGTATCTGCATTAATCACATTCAAACCAGTCAAATCTAGCGTAGCAAAACGACGCAAATTCGTAGCTCCAATTTGTTTACTTAGATCGAAAGTAGCACCCACGTTCAAGAATATATCATTCTTAATCAAGTGGCGATAGGCTAAACCTGCCTTAAATGTAAAGTCTGAATAGCGAGTCGCGTTTTCTAGTTGGATCTTATAATATTGTCCATCCGACAAGTTCTGGGTAGACACCTCACGTGAGACCGTACCAAACAAATAAGCTGATTCCAATCCAATGTAAATCTCTTTTCCAAGACGAACACCGTGGCTCATGGACAATTTACTAACGCCCCCAGTTCCTTTATAACCATAAATCAAACTGTCAACACCCAAAACATTTAATCGACGATAAGATTTAGTTTCGTAATTAACATTCGAATGTGGACGAATTCCTACGGACATAGTCCAGCGGCTCGACATCGGTAGCGTTAAATTAAATGACTGATAGTTACCTCCTAAAATTTGCTGACGCTGGCGATAATCTTGCATATTTTTCAGTTCCGCATTTAATCCTGCCTCTAATACGGTATAGCGGTTTCTAGCTAACAAAGCTGAATTCATTTGATTGGAATAAATTCCATTGGAATTCGAAATTCCAATTCCCCCCATCATGGAATTTGATGCAGTTTCTGCTGGATACATCTCTCCCATTCCGATGTAAGAAAGTGGGGAGTTAACGATCGTTTGCGCGTTTGCAATATGAAAAATGCCAAATGAAAGACAAATCGCGGTACAAAAAAATACTCGAAGAGCCTTTTTAGTAATATGGGTATTATTCAATTGATTGTAAATCATGCGGTTAAAAATCGGCTCTATTATATAATTCAAGTCTGCAAAGGTCGTAATTTTTTTCATAATCGAATAAGATATTAGCTATATTTGAAATCATATTTTGATTGCAGATCTATGGAAAGATTACATGAATGGGTTTGGCTCGAAAATTCCGCATTCGATATACTCGCATTTTTTGGTGTTTTATTTCTAGGCATTCTCTTCCGCCGTTTTTTTTCTAATTCATTTTCGAAAATTGTTTACCGCTTTGTTCATGTCGAATCGGTTTCCATTCAAGATTGCGTTCTAATATTGCGCAAGCCGTTTGAGTTGTTACTTTTCTGGATATTCTTATACCTCGCAGCTCAAAATATACATGTCCCACAATCTTGGCATATTGCATCTATCGAAAACTTTGGACTACTGTTCATTATCCAAAAAGCCTTTGAAACCACGATTATCCTATCTGTAACTTGGGTCATCATTCGCTTAATGAAGGTGGGGATTTTGGTTGCTCAAGAAAAATGGAAAGGGGTAGGTGAGAAAGCAAAACAACAATTCATTCCTTTTCTAAACGACCTTTCACTTGTCTTTATTATCACGGGGGCAAGCTTTGTTATTCTTGGAAGAATTTTCGAAGTAGATGTTGTTGCCCTCATTACAGGTTTAGGATTAGGGGGCTTAGCCCTTGCTTTGGCGGCACGTGAGACCCTCGAAAATTTATTTGCGTCATTCACTATTTTCCTGGACCTCCCCTTCGTCGTAGGCGATACCATTCAAGTTGGAACCATATCAGGCGACATTGAAAAAATTGGATTTCGAAGCACGCGCTTGCGTGGAGTAGATGGAAATTTAATTGTGATCCCTAACCGTTTACTTACCTCACAATCATTAGAGAACTTAACAGACCGCGAGTTCCGTCGTGCAAAATTCAATTTGACTTGCGATTTACAAACGCAAACAAATCAAATTGAATCAGCTATTACAGCCATTGAAAATACAATACTTGAAGATCCCTTGAGTAAAAAGAAAGCACCTAAAGTTGTTTTCGAAGGATTTGGATTATACTCGCTCGATCTCAGCGTCATCTTTTATGTCCAAACAAAGGACTTTGCTACCTATCAACGTGTTAAACAGGAAATCAATTTGCGAATTCTACAAATTCTGGAATCGAACCAAATCAAATTGGCCAGTAGTGTAAAATAAAAAAGGGACATTTTCATGCCCCTTTGATTCGGATATATTAGCCAACTAGCTCTTTTAAATCTTCGTCGTGAATCATTTTACGGGCGTCTGCCATTAAAAGGAATCGGGTATAAATCTTATCTAATTCAGGTTTCTCAAAATCAAACCCTAATAGGCTTAGGCGGTGACGTAATGCCGCACGGCCTGAACGCGAAGTCAATAAGATGGCGGATGAAGGAACACCTACATCCTCTGGGTTCATAATTTCATAGTTCTGCGCATGCTTCAAAAATCCATCTTGATGTATACCCGAAGAGTGTGCAAACGCATTAGCGCCAACAACCGCTTTGTTAGCTTGAACTGGCATTCCCATTAAGTTCGAAACCAAACAGCTTGTTGGGTATAAATATTTAGGATTAATTCCCGTGGTATAACCTAAGTCTTTGTGCACATTTAAAATCATGGCTACCTCTTCTAAGGACGTATTTCCAGCACGCTCTCCAATCCCATTAATTGTTACCTCGACTTGACGTGCACCTGCTTGAATACCAGCAATGGTATTAGCAGTAGCTAATCCTAAATCATTGTGATTGTGCATCGAAATAGTTGCTTGGTGAATATTATCCACGTGGGCATACAAGTAAGAGATGCGATCATACATCTGATTAGGCAGTAAATAACCCGTAGTGTCTGGTAAATTCACAACGGTGGCACCAGCTTTAATAACTTCAGAAGTTAATTTAGCTAGGAATGGCAAATCAGCCCGACCGGCATCTTCGGCAAAGAATTCAACATCTTCCACGAAGGATTTGGCATATTTTACAGCCCATACCCCTCGCTCGATAATTTCTTCGCGCGTAGAATTAAACTTATGTTTGATGTGTACATCTGAAGCGCCAATACCGGTATGAATACGAGGTCTGCGAGCAGACTTAAGCGCTTCAACCGCCGCGTCAATATCTTCCTTTTTGGCACGAGTTAACGCACAAACAGTAGGTTCAGTCACGGATTCAGCAATCGCTTTAACCGAAGCA